>QHSB01000407.1 GCA_003220335.1 Candidatus Rokuibacteriota bacterium | reverse complement strand
GACGCAGGTCGGCCTGATCCGCACCGCGTACACCGGCGGCATGTCGGCGTTCCAGATCCCGGCCGGCTTCCTCGCCGAGCGCCTCGGCGAGCGCAGGATCCTGGCCCTTGGCACCGCGGTGACGGCGCTCGGTTTCGTCGCCGCCGGCTGGGCCGGCGGCTTCGTCTCGCTCCTCGCCCTGCTGCTCTGCGCCGGCCTCGGCTCGGGCGTGCAGCACCGGACTCGCCGGCTGGCGAATGGCGGGCGCGACGTATGGCGTGCTCGGCGTCCTCGCCGCGCTCGCGATCGTGCCGATGCTCAGCCGTCTCGGCGCAGGCGCCGCGGACGTCCGTGCGGTCGACGCGGGCGCGACGACACGCGGCTGGGGCATCCGGGATGGGCGCGGCTTCTCGGCGCTGTGCGGGATCGGGATGATCGACAACGCGACTCGAGCCGGGTTCCTCACGTTCATGCCGTTCATCCTGATCGCCAAGGGCCTCGGCGTCGGCGGCGTCGGGCTCGCGTTCGCGCTCGTGTTCGCGGGCGGGGCGACCGGCAAGTTCGTCTGCGGCGTCGTCGCCGACCGCGTCGGCGTGATCCGCACGGTCGTCATCACCGAGGCCGCGACGACGGCGCTGATCCTGACCGTCGTGGCCGCCCCGCTGCCGATCGCGCTCGCCGTGCTCATCCCGCTCGGCATCGCGCTCAACGGCACGTCGTCGGTGCTCTACGGCACCGTGGCCGATCTCGTGTCCAGCGAACGGCGCTCGCGCGCCTACGGGCTCTACTACACGCTGACCGTCGGCTGCTCGGCGCTGGCGCCGACGCTCTGGGGCCTCGTGGGCGACGCCGGTGGCGTGCCGCTCACGCTCACGCTGGTGGGTCTGGTCGTGCTGGCCACGATCCCGCTCTGCTTCGTGCTGCGTCCGGCCGTCGCCGCGCCCGCGCGGTCCTAGCCCTCGTTCAGTGGCATGTCGGATGCACCCATCGCGCTCGAAGTTTGTTCGCGGGGGATTTCAGCGATGGCGCTCAGCGGCGCGCGGCTCGGCAAGCACCCGATCCATCCGATGCTCGTGGTCATTCCGCTCGGGCTCTGGGTGACGGCGCTGGTCTTCGACATCGTGTACGCGGTCACGGGTAATCCGTCGATGCGGATGGCGGCGTTCTGGAACATCGGCGCCGGCGTCGTCGGCGCCCTGCTCGCCGCGATTCCAGGCTTCGTCGACTGGTACGGCATGACCGGCCGCGCCGGGCGGCTGGCCACCTATCACATGCTGCTGAACCTCGGCGCCGTCGCCGTCTTCGCCGTCAACTGGTTCGTGCGCACGCGCGTCGGCCCCGACTCGCCGTGGCCGCTCATCCTGTCGGTCGTGGGCGTGATCGGGGTCGGGATCTCCGGCTGGCTCGGCGGTGAGCTCGTTTACGTCGAGCGCGTGGGCGTCGAGGAGGAAGAGGACCGCCGCGCGAAGGGCCGGCGCGCCGCGTAGCGCTCGTTCGTCGTACACTCCGCTCGATGACGACCCCTGCGGCTCCCGTGCCTGCCGGCGTCGAGAAGTGGATCTCGCGCTCGCGGTATCTCCGCTGGGTCGATGCGCTCGCGGGGTGGCTCGTCCTCGTCGGCGTGGCGGTGGCGCTCCTGCCCGAGCAGCCGGATCGGATCATCGCGGTCGTGTCCGTCGCGCTCCTCGTGCTCGGGGTGCTGCTTCGTCCGCTGCGGATTCGCTGGCGGCCGGTCAGCGGCTGGTTCGGCCTGGCCGTGAGTCGGTCGCTGCGGCCCGGTGATCGCGCGTGGTTCGTTCGGGATGGTCACGCCGATTCGGTGCTGATCACGGCGCGGCGCGGGATTCGAGTCTCGATCGCGGCGCTCAGCCTCGGCGAGGCCGAGACGATGAGCGTTCGCCGGACGCGGGTGTTTCTCGTTCCGGCTTGAACCGGACCGCGGGCGGGACCGGTCCGGTCACGCGACGATGCTAGTCGTCGTTGTCGCCGTTGCCGCGACCCGCTTCGCCCGAGGCGCCGTCAGCGACGCCGGTGCCTGTTCGGATGAACTGCCCGTTGATGAAGATGTTGTCCACGACCGCGAGGCCGACGCCGTTCAGGTCCTGGTCCGAGGCGGTATCGGTGCCCTCATCGTAGATGAGCGTGATGCTCACGATCCTGCTGCCCGGAGGAATCGAAGGAAACTGCTGAGCCGGGGTGAAGCGAGCCCGCGTCCATTGGGCCGGATCCTGGGGCGCGGCCGTCTGGACACCGTTGGCGCATCCGCCGACGAAGTGGGAGGTGTTCGGCCCCGTCGCCGGCTTGGCCACCACATTGAAGCGCGGCGCACCGGCGCCGCAATGGCCGCCGTTACGATAATCGAAGCCGAGCGTGAACGTGGCGTCCACACTGAGACCCTGCACTCCGGTGATGCGTGCTCCCGCCGACGAGCAGTCCGTGCTGGGGCCGTTCTTCGACAGCAGCAGGCCGTGGTGGGGGTCGTTGGCCGTGTCCAGCACGCCGTTGAGAGCCGTGTCGCCACCGCTGTCCGGCAGACCCATGCCGCCGAGCCACGCCGAGGTCACGATGTGGCTTCCGAAGGTGCCCGCGCCGCAGTCATCGGCCTTACCAATGAACACGAAGGGGATGGCCGAGAGGTGGTGCTGATCGGCGGCCCCCACGGGGCCGAGCGCGCCGACCACGAGGACCATCGCGACGACGAGAATGCGGACGACGTTCCCGATCTGCATGTGTTCCCCTCCCTCCGGCCCTAGGGGCCCTTGGCAGCCCGCCGGGCGCGCTCCTGGCGCTCCGCCTCGCGCGTCACCAGCTCGGCTTTCGTGACGGCAACGACGACGTCCTGCACCTGGCCGCCGACGAAGTCGACATCGCTCGTCCGGCCCTTCCAGGTCACGTGGTCGCCTTTGTAGACGATCGTCGGCTTGCCGTACTGGTGCAGCAGCATCCTCGCCAGCGTCTCGCGGAAGCGCGGGTGCGCGGTGACTTGCCAGGCCACCAGCATGTCGTTTCGGAAGTAGAAGAACACCGCGTTCGGCGTGACCTTCCCGTAGGTGACGTTGCCCCCGACGCGACAGCGTCGGGTGCCGAAGTCGACGCTGGAATCGATCACGTTGCACGACTGCGTCGGAATACGAAACCGCAGGGTGTCCTCGGAGGCGCCCCACGGGATGTCACGATACCCGTTGGGCTCCTCAGCGTGGGCGATGGCGGCCACCACCAGAATGGCCGCGTAGAGCGCGCCGGCGATGATCTTCAGCATCATGCCGACAGAGCGAGGCAACCTCCGCGCCAGACGGACTGCGCCTAGAAATCGCGGGGTTGCAGCCGACCTTTCGGTCTCACGATGTCATCGGTGACGGGCAGGTGCCTGCCTGGCAACGCGCCGGCTCACACGTCGCCGAGCCCGTACTCCTCCCAGCGCTCGCGCACGCGCGCCTCGTCCTCCGGCGCCGGCCGCACCGTCGGCGGGAAGCGCTCGCCGCCCCACTCCGCGCGTTTTTCGAACTTCCAGTTGCGCGTGGCATCGATGAGCACGCGGTTCCAGAGCCCGGTGCCGAGCTGCGCGACGTTGCGGTCCTCCAGCGGCGTGGAGGGATCGATCGGCGAGCCGAAGATCCCGGGAAAGATCACGATGCCGTCCTCGCCGGCGTTGACGCGGTGGGCCACCGCCCAGTCGATCTGCTCGTAGGACGCGATGTCGATGTCGTCCTCGACGACCCACACGTGCTTGTAGCGATACTGGGCGGCGCTGTTGCCCCAGAGCGCGGCGGCGATCTGCTTGGGCTGACCTTGATAATGCTTGGTGATCTTCACGCAGACGTTCACGCCGTTGGTGATCGGGTGCACGTAGACGTCGCGGATGCCCGGGATGCCGGCGCCGGTGAGGATGTTCCACGCGATGGCCGCGCGCTGCACGGAGGACATCACACTGTTCTCGCTGTAGGAGCCCGGCAGCGTGCCCTCGAGGCAGCCGCGGAAGATCGGGTCGCGCCGGTGCGTGATGCAGGTGACCTTCATCGTCGGCCGCGGCTGCGGCACGTCGGAGACGTAGCCGGTGAACTCGCCGAACGGCCCCTCCGATTCGTAGGTCGCCGGATCGTCGGAGATGGTCCCCTCGAGCACGATCTCGGCGCCGGCCGGGACCTCGAGATCGACCGTCTCGCACGGCACCAGCTCGGCGGGCTCGCCGCGGTAGGCGCCCATCACGTCCCACTCGCAGACGCCGGTGGGGATCGGCGAGCCGGCCAGGAACGGCATGATCGGATCCCAGCCGATCACGCACGCCACGGGCATCGGCTGGCGCCGGGCCGCGTACTTCACGAAGTGCGCGCCCCAGTGCTGGCCGCCCTTGATCAGGAGGAACGGCGTCGTGTTCTTCCGGCCGATCATGCCGCGATAGATGCCGACATTCATCACGCGCGTGTCGGGGTCGCGCGTGACGATCCCGGAGAACGTGTGGATGTAGCGTCCGCCCTCCCGGAAGTTCCACTTCGGAACGGGGAACTCCGTCTGGTCCACCGCGTCGCCGCGGACCACGACCTCCTTCACCGGCCCCGTCGTCACCACGCGCGGCGGGATCGTCTCGCGGTTCTTCTTCATGACGTACTGGACGAGCTCGGCGTTGCCGACGTCCTTGGGAAAGCCGAGCGCCAGCGCGAGCCGCCGCCGATCGCCGAGCGCGTTCGTGAGCACCTGGCGGCAGCGACCGTCGCGATACCCCTTGATGGTCTCGAAGAGCAGCGCGGGGCCCTTCTTTTCCAGCGCGCGGCGCGAGACGGCGCCGATCTCGCGGTCCCAGTCGACCTCGGCGCGAATGCGCCGCAGCTCGTTCTCCTTCTCGAGCAGCGCGATCCACTGCCGCATGTCCATGAAGCCCTTGCTCATCGCGATCCTCCCGGCGTCGACGACGGTAGCACGGCTCAGTCCCGCGGGCTCACGACCGAGGCCGCCGGGGCCGGCGCGGGCGCCCGCTGGCTCGCGCGCTGCGCGAGCCACACGACGGCGAAGCACACGAGGCCGGCGACGTCACTCCAGAAGCCCGGCAGGATGAGCAGCGCGGCGCCGACCAGCAGCAGCGCGCGCTCGTAGGACCGCGTGGGCGCCCGGAACCAGCCGATGAGCCCGGCGCCGAGCATGACGATGCCGAGGGTGGCGGCCAGCGTCCGCCAGGCGATGTGCACCCACGAAGCGCTGATCAGGAGAATGGCCGGGTCGTAGGCGAACGAGAACGGGATGACGAAGCCCGAGAGCGCCAGCATCATGGCCAGCCACTGCGTGCGCCACACCTCCGCGCCCGCGATCGACGACGTCGCGTAGGTCGAGATGGCGGTCGGCGGCGTGAGATCGGCGAGGATACCGAAGTAGAAGACGAACATGTGGGCGACGAGCTTGGGGATGCCGAGCTGCTCGAGCGCGGGCGCGGCCATGATCGACGTGATGATGTAGGTGGCGGAGGTCGGCAGCCCGGTGCCGAGCACGAGGGCGGCGACCATGGTCAGCAGAAGCGTGCCGAGCAGGCTGCCGCCGGCGAGCCCGACGATGCCCGTGGCCAGCTTGAGGCCGAGGCCGGTGGTGGCGACGACGCCGACGACGATGCCGACGGTGGCGCACGCGAGTGCGACGGGCATCGCCGCCTGTGCGCTGTCGGCCAGGATGGCCAGCGCGCGGGCCAGCCCGATGCGTGTTCCCCGGCGCACCCACGACAGCGCGAACGAGGCGACGAGCGCCCAGAACCCGGCGAACATCGGCGATCGGCCCTCGACGAGCAACCACACGAGCACGGCGGGGCCGACGAGCAGGTGCGCGTCGCGACGCAGCACCGCGCCGAGCCGCGGCAGCTCGGCGCGCGAGAGCACCGGCAGGTTCCGGCGCATCGCCTCGAAGTGGACCATCACGCCGACGGCGATGAAGTAGAGGACGCCGGGGATGGCGGCGGCGATCGCGATCGTCGAGTACGGCACCTGCAGCGTCTCGGCCATGATGAAGGCGGCGGCGCCCATCACCGGCGGGATCAGCTGGCCGCCCATCGACGCGCACGCCTCGACGCCGGCGGCGAACTCGGGGCGGTAGCCCGCGCGCTTCATCAGCGGGATCGTGAAGGCGCCGGTGGTCACCGCGTTGGCGATGGCGCTGCCGTTGACCATGCCGAAGAGCCCGCTCGAGATGACGGCCACCTTCCCCGCTCCGCCCCGCGTGCCTCCGGCCACGGCCAGGGCCCCGTCGGTGAAGCAGCGCAGCAGCCCCCCGTGTGACATCACGCTGCCGAACACGACGAACAGGAAGATGAACGTCGCCGACACCAGCGCGGGGATGCCGAAGATCCCCTGCGTGGTGAGCGTCTGCTGGTCGACCAGCGTGAGGAACGACTCGCCGCCGTGCGCGAGGAAGCCCGGGAGCCACGGCCCGACGAACGCATAGACGACGAAGGCCAGGGCCAGCACGACGAGCGAGGGGCCGATGTGACGCCACGACGCCCAGAGCAGCAGCACGGTGAACAGCATGCCGACGGCGACGTCCGTCAGCAGCGGCGCCTCGACCGTCGCCATGCGACTCGCGAGCCGGCCGTTGTGCCAGACGTAGTGCGCGGCGCAGAGCAGCGCCAGCCCCGCCAGCGCGCCGTCGAGCCGGCGCCGCGGGCGTCGCCGGCGCAGCGCCTCCGCCGCCTCGGGCGAGTCTGGCGTGGGCTCGGTGAGGAAGCCGAGCGCCGTCGCGAAGGCGACGTGCACCGGCAGCTGGATCAGCAGATCGTAGAGTCCCGCGTACGCCGTGTAGAGCTGGAAGACCGACCAGGCGATCGCCAGCAGCACGCGCGGGGACTTCAGATCAGGCATCGTTCCAGATGACCTCGCCGCCCACCATGGTGAGCCGCGCCCTCTGTTCCGCCACCGCCTCCAGCGGCGCCGTCAGCGGATCGTGCTCGAGCACCGCGAGGTCGGCCGCGTAGCCCGGCGCCAGGCGGCCGCGCTCCCGCTCGGCACACGTGAGCCGCGCGCCGCCGATCGTGAGCGCGGCGAGCGCCTGGGCGCGCGTCAGCCGCTCGCCGGCGCCGAGCACCTGCCCCGAGGCCATGTCTCGGCGGTCCACGGCCGCGCTAAACGCGCGCCACAGGTTGGCCGGCTTGTTGTCCGTCGCGAGCCCGAACGGAATGCGCAGTCGCGCCAGGCTGCGATGCGGCAGCAGCCGCTCGGCGGCGCCGCCGAGCTTCGCCGCCTCCGCCGCGCCCGAGCGCCAGAGATACGAGATGGGGTTGGTGGTGGCCATCACGCCGAGCCGGCGGATGCGCTCGAGCTGCTGCGGCGTGGCGTCGTTGAGGTGGACGAGCACCCAGCGTAGCGGCGCCAGCGGCGTCTCGGCCGCGATCTCCTCCCAGACCGCGAGCACGTCGGCCAGGGAGCGTGTGGCCAGCGTGTTGACGCGCAGCCCGAGAGACGCGGCGAGCCGCGCCTGAGTGGTATACGCCTCGCGGCCGTTGCAGCTTTCGACGAAGCCGGCCCAGCCGGTGTAGGGCTGGGCGTCGTGCAGCAGGCGCGCCACCTCGGGATCGCCGCCGTAGTGCAGACAGATGCCGGCGACGCGGAGGCGGTCGTCGCCGAGTCCCCGGCCCGCCGCCCACGAGGCCAGATCGCCCAGCGCGCGCTCGCTTTCGCCGGCTCCGTCCCACGTGGGGCTGACGGCCAGCGTGGCGCGCATTTTCAGCGCCCGGCGCTCATGGGCCTCGCGATAGACCGCGAGCACCTCCGGCGCGATGCCGTGGCCCTCGTAGACGGCGGTCACGCCGCGCGCGGCGTAGATGCGCTGGGATTCGACCAGCGCGGCCAGCCGGGTGGCGTGGGTGAAGCGCGGCGCCGCGCGCATCAGCGTCATCTCGAGCACCTGCACGGCGTTGTGCTCGACGAAGACGCCGGTCGGCTCGCCGCTCCCGTCGCGCTGGATCTCCACGCCCTTCGGCGCCGTGGTGTCGCGCGTGACGCCGGCGCGCGCGAGCGCGCGAGTGCTGGCGATCGAATAGACGGGCGGCCTGTTCCAGTAGCCCCAGATCCCACGCACATAGACGGGATGCTCGGGGGCGGCGGCGTCGAGGTCGGCGCGCGTCGGCCAGCGCTTGTCGGCCAGGCCCCCCGGCGCGTCCTGGTAGAACGGCGGCGTGCCGACCGGCATCGTCACGATCCACTCGCCCTTCGGCGTGGCCGCCGCGAGGCGCCGCACGAGGCCCTGGATCTCCGCGATCGAGCGGCAGCGCGCCAGCGAGGGATAGACGCTCTTGAGACCCTCACGGTCGAGATGGGCGTGGGCGTCGACGAGGCCGGGGACGATGGTGGCGCCGCGCACATCGACGACGCGCGTGCCGCGCGCCCGCCGGCGTCGCACCTCGGCGCGTCCGCCGACGGCCACCACGCGTCCGCCGGCCACCGCCAGCGCCTGGGCGACGGGGCGGCGCGGGTCGAGCGTGAGGACGCGCCCGCCCTCAAAAATCCAGTCGGCGGCTATTTCATCCACCCCTTCTCGCGGTACGCCCGCTCGGCGCCCGGATGCAGGGGGATGCCGACCTTCTCCGGCCGCCACGCGGACTTCGGATCGAACTCGGCGAGCCCGGCGTGGCCGCGCACCAGCGCCTCCTTGTTATCGAGGACGGTCTTGGTGATCGTGTACGCGACGGGCTCCGGCAGCTCCGTGTTCGTGATCACGACGGTCGGAAACCCCACGGTGGTCAGCGGTTTTGCCTGGCCCTTGAACGTGTCGGCGGGCATCGTGGCCGACACGTAGCCGAGCGGCTGGAGCGCCTTGATCGTGTCGGCGTCGAGCCCGACGAAGTCCACGTTGCCGTCGTTCGCGATCTCGCTGACCGACGGATGCTTGGGCGTGATGACCGCGAACAGCACGTCGGCGCGGCCGTCCTTGAACGCGTCGACGATCACGTTGTAGCCGACGTGCGTCGTGGTGCCGCCCCAGCCCTTGACGTCGGCGTAGGTCACGCCGGTCGCCCGCAGCACCTGGCGGCCGGCGAACTCGCCGAGGGCGCCGACGGGCTGTGTATAGATCTTCACCGGCAGCCTCTTGTCCTTGATGTCGCGCACCGAGGCGAGGGCGAGCCTCTTGCTGGCCACGGCCACGAAATAGTAGGTGTCGAGGCCGCCGACGAGCGCGCGGAGGTTGTCGAACTTCTGCGTGTACGCCTCCTTGCCCTCGTAGGCCCAGCGGTTCGTGACGGTGAAGCCGAAACCGAGCGGCGTCTCGTTCTTGGCCACGAGGATC
>QHSB01000082.1 GCA_003220335.1 Candidatus Rokuibacteriota bacterium | reverse complement strand
ATCGCCGCCGCAGGGCGCGTCCCGTTTGACTTGGCGGGAGTCGGATGCTACTTAATCCGCCACGGCCCGCGACCCACCGCTTCACAGAGGAGTGTGCCCATGAACGGCACGACCCGTCGTCAGTTCCTGAAAGTGTCGGCGACCACCTCGACCGGTCTGGCAACCTGGCTCGCCCTCGACCGCGCCCCCGCGTTCGCCCAGAAACGCGAGCTGACCTTCCTGTCCTGGAATCACTTCGTCCCCGCCTCCGACGACGAGCTGCGCCGTCAGGCGGAGGTCTTCAGCAAGCAGGCGAACTGCACAGTGCGCGTGGACACCATGGCGCACCTGCAGATGCCGGCCAAGGTCGCCGCCGAGGCGCAGTCACAATCCGGCCACGACATGTACCGCTCGGCTGGCGCCGACCCGTTCCTCTACGAGCACCTGCACGCCAATCTCGACGACCTCGTGGACAAGCTCGGCAAGCAGTTCGGCGGCTGGTATCCGTTCGCGGCCGAGATGAACCAGACGAAGTCGGGCTGGAAGGGCGTGCCGTGGTTCTGGGTCTCCTTCCCGGGCACCTACAATCAGGCGCACTTCAAGAAGGCGGGCTTCGAGAATCCGCCGAAGACGTGGGCCGAGCTGCTGTCGATGGGCAAGGCCCTCAAGAAGCAGGGCAATCCCGTCGGCATCCCGATCAGCCACTGCTCCGACGCGCACTCCACCTACTGGTCCGTCGCCTGGTCGTTCGGCGCCAAGGTGCTCGAGGCAGATGGCAAGACGCCGGCGATCAACTCCGACAAGACCGCGCACGTGCTCGACTGGTACAAGGAACTCTACGCGGAGGCGATGGAGCCCGAGGTCCTGTCCTGGGACGACGCGGGCAACAACCGCTTCCTCCTCTCCGGCAAGGGCTCCTGGATCCACAACCCCGTCAGCCCGTACAACGCCGCGCTGAAGGAAAAGATGCCGATCGCCGACGACATCAACCATCACAACAGCCCCGCCGGCCCCGCCGGCGCGCACTCGGCGCCGCCCATCCTCGGCATGGCCGTCTGGAAGTTCAGCAAGAACGTCGAGCTCGCGAAGGAGTTCATCCAGTTCCTGTTCAAGAAGGAGAACTACGACGCCTGGATCGTGGCCTCCAACGCCTTCAACCATCCGCCGCTGCGCCATCTCGCGGACCATCCGATCTGGGCGCGCAATCCGAAGTTCGCGATGCTGCCGAAGGAAGCCGAGTTCGGCCACCCGCGCGGGTGGCCGGCCAAGCCGAGCGACGCCGTACAGCGGATCGACGACAACTACGTGATGGCGGACATGGTCGCCAAGGTGGTGAACGGCATGCCGCCGAAGCGCGCGATGGAGTGGGCGCAGGATCAGGTCGCCCGCGCGATCAAGGGTCAGCTCAAGGTCGGATAGCGTGGCCGTCGGACAGCGCGCCATCGAGGCGGCCGGGCTGCGGCATGCGCCCGGCCGTCTGGAGCGGCTCCGGCAGTGGTGGGAGCAGGAGGACGTCTTCGGCTACGGCCTCATCCTGCCCGCGCTCGTGCTGCTCACATGCCTGGTCGCCTACCCGTTCGGCATGGCGATCTACTTCAGCCTCTCGGACTACTGGGTCGGCTCGCCGGGCCAGTTCGTCGGCCTCGCGAACTACCGCGAAGTCCTCGGCAACGACGTCTTTCGCCAGACGGTCCAGAACTCGTTCGTCTTCACCGGCATCGCGCTGACGCTCAAGACGGTGCTGGGCGTCTGGCTGGCCGTGCTGCTCGCGCGCGACATCCGCTTCAGGCGCGTGCTGCGCGGCGCCGTCCTGCTGCCCTGGGTGATCCCCACCGCGCTGTCCACGCTGGGGTGGTGGTGGATGTTCGACTCGCTCTACAGCGTGGTGAACTGGACGGCCATCCGCCTGGGGATCATGAGCGCGCCGGGACCGAACTGGCTCGGCCAGTCGAGCTACGCCATGGCCGCCGTCATCGTCGTCAACATCTGGCGCGGACTGCCCTTCTTCGCCATCACGGTGCTGGCAGGGCTGATGTCGATCCCGCGCGAGTTCTACGAGGCGGCCGAGGTGGACGGCGCCACCAGTCGCCAGCGCTTCTGGCACGTGACGCTGCCGCTGCTCAAGCCGGTGCTGGCCGTCGTCATCCTCTTCTCGACCATCTTCACCTTCAGCGACTTCAATATCGTCCAGGTGCTCACACGGGGCGGCCCCGTGAACTCGACGCACCTGTTTGCGACGCTCGCCTACCAGATCGGTCTGCAGGGCGGCAACCTCGGCCAGGGGGCCGCCATCTCGCTGTTCCTGTTCCCGATGCTGGCCATGGTCGTGTTCCTGCAGCTGCGCTACATCAGGAAGGACTGAGGTGGCCGGCCGCGTCCGCACGGCCCGGCTGCACGCGGCGCTGACATATGCGAACCTCGCGCCCTTCGTGTTCTTCGCGCTGTTTCCCTTCTATTTCATGTTCGTCACGTCGTTCAAGCGCAATGCGGAGCTGTACAGCCTGAAGTCGGTGCCCTTCTGGATCCAGACGGGCGTGATCACCGATCACTACGCGTACCTCTTCCAGCGCACGGAATTCCTGACCTGGATGAAGAACAGCCTGATCATCAGCGTGCTCGCCACGAGCATCTCGCTGGCCATCGCCATCCTCGCCGGCTACAGCCTGGCGCGGCTGCGCTACCGCGGCGTGGGCTCGTTCGGCACCGCGGTCTTCATCTCCTACCTGGTGCCGCCGACGCTGCTCTTCCTGCCGCTCTCCCAGGTCGTGAACTGGCTCGGCCTCTCGGACTCGATCTGGGCGCTGGTGGTCACCTACCCGACGTTCCTGGTGCCGTTCTCGACGTGGCTCCTCATGGGCTACTTCCGCACGGTGCCGCGCGAGGTCGAGGAGTGCGCGCTGGTCGACGGCGCCAGCCGCGTGCAGACGCTCTTCCGCATCGTGCTGCCCATGGCCGTGCCCGGGCTGGTGTGCGCCGCGCTCTTCGGCTTCACGCTGTGCTGGAATGAGTTCATCTACGCGCTCACGTTCGTCTCGCAGAGCGGCAACAAGACGGCGGTGGTCGGCGTGACCGCGGATCTGATCCGCGGCGACATCTATTACTGGGGCTCGCTGATGGCGGGCGCCGTCCTCGCGAGCGTGCCGATCGTCGTCATCTACGTCTGGTTCCTCGACTACTACGTCTCGGGCCTCACCGCGGGCGCCGTCAAGGGCTGAGCGATCAGGTTCTGACCACTGACCGGCTGAAAGCTACACGCATCGCCTGTTAAGTAGCTGATTTGGCAGACGTCCTGGGCTGGTATTCGCCTTGCTCCTACGCAGAGTCGTGAGCTTCGACTTCCTGGCCGGCCTCGTCCTCGCGCACGGATATGTGGTCGTGTTCCTCGCGGTGGCGCTCGACTGCGCCGCGCTGCCGATTCCCGGTGAGCTGTTGCTGCTGACCATCGGCGGGCTGGCCGTCCAGGGGCATCTCGATCCGGTCCGAGGAATCGCGGCCGCCGCGGCCGGCGTGATCATCGCCGACTCGCTCGGCTACTGGATCGGACGGCTGGGCGGGCACCGCATGTTCGCGCGCGTCGGCATCGGTCAGGGCTGGACGCCCGGAATGACGACGGTGGTCTTCGGCCGGTTCGTCATGGGCGCGCGTGTGGTGCTGGCGCCGATGGCCGGCACGCGCCGATTTCCGTTCGGCCGATTCCTGATCTGCGACGCGTTCGGTGCCGCGATCTGGGCCACGGCCTACGTGCTGATCGGCTACGGGGCGGGCGCCAACCTCGGTTCGCTGCAATACCAGTGGGCCAGCGCGACGGCGGTCATCCAGATCGCGCTCACCATCGCGATCGTCGCGTTCGCGACCGTCAAGTTCCTGCGCGCCCGCTGGCTCCGGATCGCCGTCGGCGCCGCGCTGCTCGCGGTGTTCTCCCTGCGCGCGATCACGCTGGTGACCGAGGAGCTGCAGCCCGGTGCCGACGAGGGCCAGGCGCAGCTCGGTCTGCTCTAGCGCGCCTCGGCCACCGCCCTCACCGCCGCCGGATTCTCGAGCGACGAGAGATCACCGGGCTCCTTGCCGAGGTAGGTGGCGCGGATCACGCGGCGCATGATCTTCGCGCTGCGCGTCTTGGGCAGATCGCGCGTGAAGAGCACCTTCTCGGGCTTGAGCGCCTTGCCCATCGAGGCGGCCACGCGCTCGACCAATTCCCTGCGCAGCGACTCGCCGGGCTCGTGGCCTGGGCGCAGCACCACGAAGCAGACGATCGCCTCGCCCTTGATCTCGTGCGGCACGCCGACGACGCCGGACTCGGCGACGGCGGGATGGCCCACCAGCACGGACTCGACTTCCGCCGGGCCCAGCCGCTTGCCCGCGATCTTGAGCGTGTCATCCGAGCGTCCCTGGATGTACCAGAAGCCGTCCTCGTCGATGGTCGCCCAGTCGCCGTGCACCCAGACGTCCTTCCAGCGCGACCAGTACGTCTCCTCGTAGCGAGCGGGATCGCGCCAGAAACCGGCCGTCATCCCCGGCCACGGCTTCGTCACGACCAGCTCACCGACGGCGCCGCGCACCGGTCGACCGCCGTCGTCGAAGACCTCGGCGGCCATGCCGGGAATCGGGCCCGTGAACGAGCACGGCTTGATCGGCGCGATCGGGAAGCAGCCGAGGATGCCGCCGGAGATCTCGGTGCCGCCCGTGTAGTTGCTGATCGGGATGCGCGCCTTGCCCGCATTCTCGAAGAGCCAGCGGTAGGGCTCCGGATTCCACGGCTCGCCGGTCGAACCCAGCATGCGCAGCGAGGAGAGATCGTGGGCATGCACGTGCTCCGGCCCGTGCGGCATGAGCGCGCGCACGGCCGTGGGCGACAGCCCCATGACCGTGATGCGGTGGCGCTCGACGAGCCCCCAGAGGCGATCGGGCTTCGGATGATCCGGCACGCCCTCGAATAGCACCGCCGTCGCGCCCTGTGAGAGTGCCGCGGTGATCAGCATCGGTCCCATCAGCCAGCCCAGGTCGGTGAGCCAGAAGAGCCGGTCGCTCTCCCCGACGTCGTGGCAGTACGCGAAGTCGTGCGCGGCCTTCAGGAGAAATCCACCGTGCGTGAGCACGGCGCCCTTCGGCTTTCCGGTGGTGCCCGACGTGTAGATGATGAGGCACGGATGGTCGGCCTCGACCTCGAGCGCCGGGCATGCGTCGGCCTGGGCGGCGGTGGCCTCGTGCCACCAGACATCGCGCGCCCCGCTCCACGGGATGTCGCGGCCGAGCCGCCGGTAGACGACGACGCGCTCGACGCTGGGCGCGGACGCCACGGCCTCGTCGGCGGTCTCCTTCATTTTCACGACCTGGCCCCGCCGATGAAAACCGTCGGCCGTGATCAGCACCCGGGCCTCCGAATCTTGAAGGCGCGAGGCGACAGCCTGGCCGCCGAAGCCCGAGAAGCACGGCGTGTAGATCGCGCCGATGCGCACGACGGCGAGGGTGGCGATGGCGGCCTCGGGCGACATCGGCAGGAAGATGCCGACGCGATCTCCCGCGCGGATCCCGAGCGCCTTCAGCGCGTTGGCGAGCCGGTTGACCTCCGCCGTCAGCTCCGCGTAGGTCAGCGTGCGGCTCGCGCCGTCGTCGCCCTCCCAGATGATGGCAGGCTTGCCGCCGCGCCCGGCGTCGAGGTGGCGATCGAGGCAGTTGTCGGCGAAGTTCAGCCGGCCGTCGGGAAACCAGCGCGGCCACGCCGGGCCGCGCGTCGCGTCGAGCACGCGGCTGAATGGACGCGTGAAGCGGATGCCGAGATCCTCGACGACGCCGCGCCAGTACCACTCCGGGTCGTCCACCGAGCGGCGCTGCAGCTCTTCCAGCGTAGCGACGCCCAGCCGCCGCATGAGCCGGGTGATCTTCGCGCGCTCGACATACTCGGCCGTGGGCCGCCAAACGATCTGATCGGTCATGGGGGATCCTATGATATCCCTTCGCGCATGAGCGACAACGTCCGCCTCGACCGCGACGGCCCCATCGCCACCGTGATGCTGAACCGCCCCGAGCGCCGCAACTCGCTGAGCGACCCGATGCTGACCGATCTCGGCCGCGCCTTCGCCGAGCTGCGCGACGACGCCACCGTGCGCCTGGTGATCGTGACGGGCGCGCCGCCGGTCTTCTCCGCCGGCGCCGACGCGGCGCTCAAGAGCAGCATGTCGGCCGAGGAGCGGCGCCAGGCGATGGCGGCGCGCAAGTCGCAGTTCCGGCGGCTCTTCGAGCGCGTCAACACCACGCTCGAGGGCCTCGAGCAGATCACGATCGCCGCCGTCAACGGCCACGCCGTCGGCGGCGGCTGGGGGCTCACACTGGCCTGCGATTTCAGGCTCGCGGCCGCGGAAGCGCAGTTCTGGATCCCGGAGGTCGAACTCGGCGTGCCGCTCGGCGTCGCGTCGACCACGCGATTCGTTCGCCTCGTCGGCCCCGCGCGCGCCAAGGAGATCATCCTCGAGTGCCGGCGCTACGGCGCCGAGGAGGCGCGCGCGATGGGGCTCGTCCACCGTGTCGTGCCCGGCAACGACGTCATGAAACACGCGAGGGAATACGCGCAAGTACTGCTGTCCAAGCCGTTTCGACCGCTCTCCGAGATGAAGGCTCGCATCAATGCGATCGTGAAGACCGCCATGCCGGAGGTCAACGCGATGACCGAGGGTTTTCTGCAGCGAGACTAGACTACTCGTCTTTTGTTTGGTATCTCTCGGGCGTGGACCTACGACGCCGGATGGAGCTCCTGGCCGATTCCGCGCTGGCCGACCGCGAGGGCGTACCCCAGCTGCGCCGCCCCTCTCCCGTCGGCAAACACCCGTTGGCGTCGGTCGGCATCGCCGCCGTGCGCCTGCCCGGGGGCGGCTGCACCAACTTGATGCGCGTGATGCAGACCAACGCCTGCTCGCTCTCGTGCGGATACTGTCCGACCTTCTGCGGGGGCAACGTGCCGCGCGTGTCGATCTCGCCCGACGAGACGGCGCGCACGTTCATGGAGGTCCACCGCAAGGGCCTCGCCTCCGGCCTGTTCCTCACCTCCGGTGTCCCGGGCCGGCCCACCCGCGCGACCGATCGCATGCTCGCAACGCTCGACCTGCTGCGTCGGCGCGAGGGCTTCGGCGGCTACGTCCACATCAAGCTGCTGCCCGGCGCGGAGCCGGCGCAGGTGGAGGAAGCCGCCCGCCTCGCCAACCGCATCTCGGTCAATCTGGAGGCGCCCAGCGACGAGCACGTCCAGCGCCTCACGCGCGACAAGAGTTTCTCCGGCGATCTGCTGCCCAAGCTCGAGTACGCGGGGCGGCTGCTGGCCGCGCGGCGAGGCCTGCCGGGCGCGCTGCCGGTGTCCGGCGCAACAACCCAGTTCGTCGTCGGGGCCGCCGGCGAGCGCGATCGCGAGATCCTCGGCGTCGTCGACCGGCTCGAGCGTCGCCGGCTGCTCCATCACGCGCACTTCAGCGCCTTCCAGCCGGTCGCGGGCACGCCCCTCGAAAATCTCCCCGCGACACCCGCGGCGCGCGAGCTGCGCCTCTACCAGGCCGAGCACCTGCTGCGCCAGTACGGCTTCGCCCTGCACGAGCTGGCGTTCGGCCACGACGGCAACCTCGATCTCGAGCGCGATCCCAAGACGGCGTGGGCGCGCGCCAACCCCGCGCTCTTTCCGCTCGAGGTGACGCGCGCAGCCTACGAGGCGCTGCTGCGCGTGCCGGGTGTGGGCCCGGCCACGGCGCGCGCGCTGGTCGAGTCGCGGCGGACGACGACGCTGCGCGGCCGGGAGGATCTCCGCGCCGCGGGCGTGGACGTGGTGCGCGCGGGCTATTACTTGACGCTGCGCGGCCGTCGGCTGGCGCCGGCACCGCCTGCCGAGCAGCTGCGCCTCTTCGCGCCGGGCGGTCACCTCACACAGGCGCCGTATCGGACGCCGGTCCCGCCGTGCGCGTATCGGTGAGCCCGGCTATTGAGTGACGACCATCCCCACCGCTGAGGTGCCGTCGGAGAACGTGGCGGTGACCGTCAGGATCCGGCCCGACGCGAAACCCATGCCCCCGAGGTAGTCCGACGCGAACAGCGTCAGGAGGCCGCCGTCGGCCACCGCTACGTTCACCGCCATCGTCATCACGTCGTTCAGCAGCGGCTCATCCAGCGAGCGCGCCACGCCCAGCAGCCAGTAGCCGTTGGGCGCGCTCGTGTCCCAGACCCCGCCGATCCCGTTTTGCAGTTGGAGCGCCGTCACGGTGCGGCCCCCGGCCGCGCTCAGCATCAGCGTGATCGTCCCATCACCTGCGCCATCCGGTGCCAGGGCCGTGTCCCCACCCCCGACCTTGTCGCGCACCCTGCCGTTGTAGGCCAACGTCAGCGTCGCCCGTGCCGGCACGTTCACGGTGAATCCATTGGTCAGCGCTCCAGCGCCGTCACCCGGGTTGGTGACGATCACGTCCCGCGGTCCGGCCGTCGTACTGCCGTCGATCACGAACGACGCCGTCAGGCGGGCCGAGGATACGAATGCGACGTTGCTCACGGTGATGCCCGCCCCCGCGCTCACCGTCGCGCCGTTCGCGAACCCGCTGCCGTCGATCGTCACCGGCACCGTGGTGCCTGTCGTTGCCTGGTTGGGCGTCACCGCGCTCACCGTCACCGCGGCGCTGGTCACCGTCGTCACCGCCTGGGCCGACGACCCATCCGCAAACGTCACGGTCACGGTCAGTGTCCTGCCCGTGCCGAATCCCAGGCCGCCGCCGTAGTCAGACGCGAACAGCGTCAGGCTGCCTGCAGCGGGCACCATGTTGTTCACCGCCATCGTCGTCGCGTTGTTCAGCATCGCCCCATTCAGCGAGGACGCCACGCCCAGGAGCCAGGCAGCGTTCGGTGCCGTCGTGTCCCAGACCCCGCCGATCCCGTTCGAGAGCTGCAGCGCCGTCACCGTCCGGGCTGCACTCAGCGTCAGGGTCATCGTCGCGTCGGCCGCGCCATCGGCAGCGAGGGCGGTGTCCCCGCCGCCGACCACGTCGCGCAGCTTGCCGTTGTAGACGAGCGTCAGCGTCACCGGGGCGGGCACGCTCACCGTGAATCCGCTGCTCAGGGAACCTCCGGTGCCGTTCGGGTTGGTCACCGTGACATCGCGCGGCCCCGCCGTCGCTGCACTGTCGATCGCGAACGATGCCGTGAGTCGGGCCGAGGATACGAACGCGACGTTGCTCACCGTGATGCCCGCGCCCGCGCTCACGGTCGCCCCACTCACGAACCCGCTGCCGTCGATCGTCACGGGCACCGTTGCGCCCGTCGTCCCTTGGTTGGGCGTCACCGCGCTCACCGTCATGGCAGCGCTCGTCGTCGTCACCGCCTGCGCGGACGTGCCGTCCGAGAGCGTCGCGGTGACCGTCAGTGTCGTGCCGGGAGCAAAGCCCAGCCCGCCGCCGTAATCCGACGCGAACAGCCGCAGGCTGCCGCCATCGAACACCATCTGGTTCACGGCCATCGTCGTCGGATCGTTCAGGAGCGCCCCGTCCAGCGAGAGCGCCACGCCGAGGAGCCAGGCACTATTCGGCGAAGTGGTGTCCCACGAGCCGCCGATCCCGTTCGAAAGCTGCAGCGCCGTCACTGTCCGTCCACCGATCGCGTTGAGCGTCAGCGTCAGCGTGCCATCGGCCAGGCCATCACCGGTCCGGGACGTATCACCGCCGCCCACCCTGTCCCGCAGCTTGCCGTTGTAGACGAGCGACAGCGTGACGGTCTGCGGTACCGTCACCGTGAACGCGTTAGCCAGCGTCCCGCCGGTGCCGTTGGGGTTCGTCACCGTCACATCCCGCGCTCCGCCCGTCGCGTCGGCGGCGATCGTGAACGTTGCCGTCAGCCTCGTCGACGACACGAACGCGACGTTGCCGACCGTGATGCCCGTCCCCGCGCTCACCGTCGCTCCGTTCACGAACGTGGTGCCATCGATCGTCACCGGCACCGCCGTGCCCGACGTCCCCTGGTTGGGTGTCACCGCGCTCACGGTCGGGGCGGTGCTGATCACCTTCGTCGATGCTTGCACCGAGGTCCCATCCGCCAGCGTCGCGACGATCGTGAGCGTCCCGCCCGTGGCGAAGCCCAGCCCGCCGCCGTAGTCGGAGGCGAACACGCGCAGGCTGCCGCCATCGGCCACCATCGTGTTCACCGCCATGGTCGTGACGTCGTTCAGCAGCGGGCCGTCCAGCGAGGTCGCGACGCCCAGCAACCAGGAGCCGTTCGGCGAGACGGTGTCCCACACGCCGCCGATCCCGTTCGAAAGCCGCAGCGCCGTCACCGTCCGGCCGCCGGTCGCGCTCATGGTCATCGTCAGCGTGCCATCGAGCGCTCCATCGCCCGTCCGAGCGGTGTCGCCGCCGCCGACCTTGTCCCGCAGCTTGCCGTTAAAGGCCAGCGTCACCGTCACCGCCGGGTTCACGGTAAACGCCTGGCTCAGCGTCGCCATCTCGCCGGTCGGAAGCGTGACCCTCACGTTGCGCGTCCCGAGGGTCGCGGCGCCGTCGATCCTGAACGTCGCCGTCAACTGCGTCGGCGACACGAAGACGACGTTGCTCACGGTGATGCCCGCCCCGGCGTTGACCGTCGCTCCGGCCACGAACCCGGTGCCGGTGATTGTCACCGGCGCCGCGAACCCGACCTTGCCGTTGTTGGGCATCACCGCCGTCAACGTGACCGCCGGAGGAGCCAACTGATCCAGCGCGAGGTCCACCCGGATGCGCGGCCTGGTGACCGGCGTACCGCTCCGCGTGTCGGTGATGGGCACACCGGTCGACTGCAGCGCGCCGAGCATCTGATCGACCGTGGCATTCGGCGCCGCCTGCTTGAGCACGGCCCACGAGCCAGCCACGTGTGGCGTCGCCATGGACGTCCCGCTCAGCACGGCGTAGCCTCCGCCCGTGACCGACGACAGGATCGCCTCGCCCGGGGCGAAGAGCGACATGAACGGCGTGACGTTCGAGAACGACGAGACCGCGTCCGTCTTCGTGGTGGACCCGACGCTGACGGCGGACGAGATGCAGGCCGGGGATGCCAGCGCGGTGGGCGAGCCGTCGTTACCGGCCGCGACGACGGTGGCGATACCCACGGAGCGCAGCATGTCGATGATCGGCTTTTCCGGCTCGCCGTCGCAGGCGGCGCTGAACGAGCCGCCACCAAGGCTCAAGTTGACGGACGCGATGTTGCGGGTGGTGTGCACGGTGTAGACACGCTCGAGGCCCGCGATGAGGTCGGAGGTATACGCGCCCACGCATGGCGTGTTGAACAGGCCGCAGTCCGCGACCGAGGTGAACTTTGAGAACACCTGCACGGCCATGATCTGCGCTCCCGGGGCCACCCCCGAGAACGTCTGGCCGGCGCTGGCCCCGCTGCCTGTCGCGATACCCGCCACGTGCGTGCCGTGGAAGCAGCCTTGCGCGTCGAGCGGACACGGCACCGCCGACCCCGGCCCGACCTGCTCCTCAGCCCCGTTGGGGCAGAACGTCTTGCTGTGCTTGGCCAGCGTGCTCGAGTAGCAGGCTTCCTCGACGACCTTGCCGGCAAGGAACGGATGCGTCGAGTCCACGCCCGTGTCCAGCACGGCCACGACCACGCCGCTGCCATCGAAGCCGCGTCCCCACGCGACGTCGCCGCCGATGAGAGGCACGCTCTCTGGGAGGAGAGGCGTCTTGATCCCGTCCTCGAAGACAGCGTCTACCCAGATCGGCGCCCCTTCGAGCTCGGCGAGCGCGCTCGCGTCTATCTCCAGCGCGACGAGCGGCACGTAATCGTACTGGTGCACCACTCGATAGTTGTACTTGTGCAGCCTTCCCAGCACATAGCCGCGGACCTTCGCGATGTCGGCGCGCTGGAGAGAGGCCGCCGCGTGCGTGAGACGGCCTTCGGGAACGTGACCCCGGCCGGGGAGCCGTAGCTGGACGAGCACACGCGCGCGTTCCCCGCTTGCAACGTCCTTCCGGACCTTGGGTGACACCGTGATGATCGACGAGTCCGCCGCACGCAGCGGCGCAGCGGACGGGATCAGCGAAAGGACGAGCAGCGCAACCACGACGAAAGGTCGGGTGTAAGGGTTCATTGCAGCCTCCGCGGCGCATCGACGCGCACGCGAATCACGGCGTCACCTAGCCGTTCCAGCACGCGGAGGGCGCCCGCGTCGGCAGCGACCCTTTGAAGCATGTGGCAGACAGCAGCCGCTGCGAGCGGCGTGAAAGTGCAGGGCGGATGCCACAGCCACTATGGGCTGCCAGAACAATGAGTTGGGGGGCGCTGGCCCGTCTTGCGTTTGCCAGCTTCGTCGTCCAATCTGTCACCGCTGACGGGAATCGTCAGTCGGGACGATCGGAATCACCGGCTCACCGCGAACGAGACCCAACCGACGCCCGGTCTCCTGGTAGCTGCCGGTGTCGGCGTAGACGAGCGTGCATAGCGCCGTATCGACGAGCCGGTCGAGGTGCCGATCGACTGGCGGGTCTGGCGCGGCGTTGGAGCTACCGCTTCATGCTCGGGTCTAGCGTCGCGGCGCCAACGGCGCCGAGTCGACGACCTGTGGCTGCACCTGCAGTCCGGCCCAGGCCTCCTCGATCGGGACAAACGCGTTGATCCCAACGCCGAAGTTGCCGAGCAATACTCCGGCCCGGGTGATCGCGACCACGCGCCCGCGTTCGTCGAGCAGCGGCCCGCCGCTGCTGCCCGCGTGGATGGTCACGTCGCTCTGGATGAGCCGGCGGCCCTCTTCGACGCGCACCGCGCTGACGATGCCTCGGGTCACCGTCCCCTGCTGGCCCAGCGGCGAGCCGATGGCGTACACGGACGAGCCGGGCCGCAGCGTGGTGGAGACGCCGAGCGGCGCGACCGGGTACGTTCCCGTTTCCAGCTGAACGAGCGCCACGTCGGTGGCGGCGTTGCGGCGCAGGACGGTGCCGGCGATCTCCTGTCCCGTCGCCAGCTTCACCTTCACGCTGGACGCGCGATCCACGACGTGGGCGCTGGTCACGACGAAGCCCGCGGGCGAGACGATGAAGCCGCTGCCGAAGCCCGACTCGGTCTGGACGGTCACCACGCTCTTCTGCACGCCTTCGATCACGTCGGGCGCCGACGACCCGTCGGTGTCGAGCGTCTGGACGTCGAGCACGAGCGGCTCGAGCACCGGTTCCGCGGCCGCGCGCCGCTCCTCCCCGGCGAGCACGGCGGCGAACTGCTCGCGCGCCAGCACGTTGCGGACCGCGGCCGCCGCCGCCTCGTAGATCGCCTTCGCCCCGCCGTTGGCCTGGCGCGACGCTTTCGCGCTGCCTCCCGTGGTCACGGTGGCGACGACGCGTCGTGAGCGTTGGTCGAACACCTGCCACTCGATCTCCAGCGACGATTCGCCCGAGCTCGCCACGTACCCTCCGAATCCGACGCGGCAGATATTGAACGCGAAGTCCTTGACGACGGCGGCCACGAGCACGTCGGCCTGGCCCGCCATCGGCCCCTCGAACAGCGAGTCGCTCTCGTGCTGCAGTACCCGGTAGCCGGCCTTCGCCGCTTCCGTCTCGAACGCCCGCGCGACCATCGTCGCCGTCTCCGAGAACGTCGCCTGGTTCCAGCGGATCGCCGCGTTGTTCTCGCACAGGTAGCCGAGCGCGAGGGTGCCGATGTGATGCCCCGGCGGCACCTTGCTGGCGACCTTCGCGAAGAGAATCGTCCGCGACTTCGCCGGCGCGGTCACGGGGGCACTGGCCTCGAAGCGGCGCACCTCCATGGACTTCACGCAGCCCGCGGTGAGGGTCAGTGCGACCAGGGAGACAACGCGGAAACCACGCGGCACGATCATGACGTTCCTCCGGC
The DNA here is from genome assembly GCA_003220335.1 of Candidatus Rokuibacteriota bacterium. Lineage (GTDB taxonomy): Bacteria > Methylomirabilota > Methylomirabilia > Rokubacteriales > CSP1-6 > AR12. The sequence goes on along the minus strand of QHSB01000082.1, from coordinate 12,501 downwards.
GGGCAGGATCTTCCGAGAATCATTCAGCAACGATCGTGCCCGGCCGCCGGGGCCCGTCCACGCTCGCCGAGACGCGCCGGGGCACCGCCGCGGCTGGAAGGCTTTTCGCCCCTTTGGGTACTGGCGACCCCTCCGGGACGCGCGCTCAGCGGCGGCCGAACACCTCGCGGAGCAGGTCGGTGACCCGCGCCGAGGGGTTGGCGCGGATCTTCTTCTCCTCGTCGCCGACCACGTGGAAGAGGCCGTCGAGGGCGCCGCCGACGACGTAGTGGTCGAGGTCGAAGGCCTCGAGGTTCAGGAAGGGAATGTGCTGGGCGCGGCCGAACAGGTCCTCGTACTGCTTGGTGACGCCGACCTCGCCCATCGTGCGATGCACGACGGGTGAGAACGCGGTGGTGAGGCGGCCCGTCGTCTTCGACTTGAAGTAGTCGGTGGCCGCCGTCTGCGGCCCGTCGAGGATCTTCCGGCCGTCGTCGATGGTCATCTCGCCGATGGCGTCCCAGAAGATCTGCTTCGCCGCCGGCGCCGCGCGCTCGGCTGCGCGGTTCATCTTCAAGACCAGGTCGTCCAGCTGCCGGTCGTAGCCGACGGCGCGCAGGCCGCGCTCGAACGTCTTGAGCTTTTCCGGCATGAGGATCTTGATCGCCTGGTTCTTGAAATAGCCGTCGGTACGTCCCGTCAGCTTGACGGCGTTCTCGGTGCCGATCTGGAGCGCCTGCTTGAGGGCCTGACCGATCTTTACCTCGCCGAGCCCGCCGCCCTGCGGGATCGGCAGCCGGGTCCCGCTCGGAAGCTGCGGCAGCTGCTTGAGCAGCTCGTCGAGCTGGGCCGCGGCGCGCGCCGGGGCGAGCGCGATGGCGAGTGCGGCCAGGAACGCCCGGCGCGTCGCGATCATCGATCCCGAGGCGCGCCACGGCTCCGCCGGGGCGCGTCGATCGACAACAGGATGTCTCATCGCCTCAGCGGCTGGGCAGCGCGTCGAGCTGCTTGGCGAGGGCGGCGCGGTCGGTGACGGGCAGCTCGCAGGCGTAGTTGCGGCAGACGTAGGCCGTCGCCTTGCCGTCGATCGCCGCGCGCCCCTCGAGCAGGGGCACGCCGGCCGCGCCCTCACGATGGCCGCTCACCATCCCCGCCGCGACGAGGTTCGGCAGCCAGCGTCCGAACACCTCCTCGGCGAGCGGCGCCGTCTCCTCGACCTTCGTCGGCGCCACCAGCGCGATCTCCACGCGCGGGCCGAGGTGGAAGTCGAGCGCGCAGAGGAAGCGCCCGAAGGCCGTCGGGTGGCGTGACATCAGATCTGCGATGGGACGCAGCGCGGAGAGCGCGTGGCGCTCGTAACGCTCCTCGCCGGTCAGCGCGGCCAGACGCAACAGCACCTCGACGGCGACCGACGAGCCGCAGGGCACCGCATTGTCGTAGAGGTTACGCGGGCGGACGATCAGACGCTCGTGGTCGGCGCCGGTGTCGAAGAAGCCGCCGATGCCCTCGTCCCAGAACAGGCGCAGGATGTCGTCGGCGAGGCCGCGCGCCTCGTCGAGCCAGAGCCGGTCGAACGTGGCGGCGTACAGCTCGAGCAGGGCGGCGGCCACCATCGCGTAGTCCTCGAGGTAGCCCTTGAGCTTGGCCTGGCCCGCCTTCCACGTGCGCAGCAGGCGGCCGTTCACGCGCATGCTGTCCAGCACGAACTCCGCGTTGCGCCGCGCGGCCGCGAGGTAGTCGGCGCGGCCGAGCGCGCGTCCCGCCTCCGCGAACGCACGCGCCATGAGCCCGTTCCACGCCGCCAGCACCTTGTCGTCGCGGCCCGGCTTCACGCGGCGTTCCCGCGCCTCGAACAGCGTGCGGCGCCACCCGGCCGCGCGCGCGGCATCCGGCTCGCCGGGCAGCCAGAGGATACTCTTGCCCTCGAAGTTGGAGCCGCGGTCGACGCCCCAGTACGCCATCGCCGCGTCGGCGTCCGCGCCGAGGACGGCGCGGATCTCGTCCGCCGTCCACACGAAGAACTTGCCCTCGTGACCCTCGGAGTCGGCGTCCTGCGCGGAGTAGAAGCCGCCGGCGGGATCGGTCATCTCGCGCAGCACGTAGTCGAGGGTCTCCTCGGCGATGCGCCGGCACTCCGGGTCGGCGAAGGCCTGCCAGGCGTGCAGGTAGAGCGAGGCGAGCTGCGCGTTGTCGTAGAGCATCTTCTCGAAGTGCGGCACCAGCCAGAGCGGGTCCACGGAGTAGCGCGCGAAGCCGCCGCCGAGCTGGTCGTACATCCCGCCGCGCGCCATCTTCACGAGCGTCGTGTGCACCATGCGCCGCGCGTACGGGTTGTCGCTGCGGCGCGCGAAACGCAGTACGAACTCCCAGATCATCGGCTGCGGAAACTTCGGCGCGCCGCCGAGCCCCCCGTGCTCCTCGTCGAACTGCGCCGACACGCCCTGGAACGCCGAGAAGAGGATCTCGTCGCCGAGCGGCGTGCCCGCCGCGCGCAGCCGCGACTCCTGCCCGAGCGAGCCGACGAGCTGGCGGCCGTTGTCGAGGACGTCGGCGCGGCGGTTCGTCCACGCCTCGGCCAGCGCCTGCAGCAGGCGCGGAAAGCCGGGCAGGCCGTGACGGTCCGCCGGCGGGAAATACGTCCCGCCGTAGAACGGCGTGCCGTCGGGCGTGAGGAAGACGGTCATCGGCCAGCCGCCCTGCCCCGTCATCGTCTGCACGGCCTGCATATAGATGTGGTCGACGTCGGGGCGCTCCTCGCGATCGACCTTGATGCTCACGAAGTGGCGGTTCATCACGGCGGCGGTGTCGGCGTTCTCGAACGACTCGCGCTCCATCACATGACACCAGTGGCAGGCGGAGTAGCCGACGGAGAGCAAGATCGGCTTGTCCTCCGCCTTCGCGCGGGCGAACGCCTCCTCGCCCCACGGATACCAGTCGACCGGATTGTGCGCGTGCTGCAGCAGGTACGGACTCGTCTCGCGGGCCAGGCGATTTTCGCCGACGGGCGTGTCGCTCACGGGGGACTCAGCGCGCGAACGGCAAGTCGCTGACCGTCGCGGGCAGCGTGTCGGCGCCCGCGCGTACGTCCACGCGAGCGCCGGGCTCCTGTTGACGCTTGATGAACGCCAGCGCGATCGGGCGTCGCAGTCCCAGCGAGAGCGTGGCGCTCGTCACCTGCCCGACGACGGCGCCGCCGGCGACGACCTCGGCCCCGCGCGGCGGCACGACGTCACTCTCCAGCAGCAGGCCCCGCAGGTGGCGGTTGACGTGCCCGCGGTCGCGGATGCGGACGACGACCTCCTGGCCGGGATAGCAGCCCTTCGTGTGCGAGATCAGGTGCGCCGACGGAATCTCCGGCAGGAGCACCGTGGCGTCCACGTCCTCGCCGAAGCGCGGCGTGCCGGCCTCGATGCGCAGCGACTCGAGCGCCGCCGCGCCCAGCGGCCGGGCCCCCGCCGCGAGCGCGGCCTTCCACGCGCTCTCGCGCGCCCCGGCCGGCACGAGCAGCCATACCTCTGGCTGGCCCGTCTCGCTGCCGCCGCGGACGACGCGGATCTCGAGCCCGTCGAGCGACGCCGCCACGTGCGACCACGGCGCCTCGGGGGCGGCGGCGCCCGTCAGGCGCTTGGCTGTCTCCACCGCGGCCGGCCCCACCAGCATGAACACCGCGCGCTGAGCGGTGACGTCCTCGAGCGCCGCCTTCTCGGCGAACAGGTAGTGGTCGAGCGCGGCGACGGTGGACTCGCCCATGCCCGGCGGCGTGAGCAGCAGCACGCGGTCGTCGAGCGCCAGCACGACGAGCGTGACCTGCACCTTGCCGTGCACGTCGAGCAGCGTGGCCGCGCAGCCCTGCCCCACGGCGAGCGCCGCGATGTCGTTGCTCAGCAATGCGTGCAGGAACTTCGCGCGGTCGCGTCCGGTCACCTCGACCACGCCCAGGTCGGTGCGGTCGGCGATGCCGACGGCGTCCCGCGCGGCATGATACTCGGCGAGCGCGTCGTGGTCGGGCACGCCGTCCATTGTACCCGCCGCGTGCTAGACTGCGCGCCGTGTCGCCGCCGCAGTCCGCCGTCCGCGCGTTCCAGCGTCGCCTGCTCGCCTGGTACGCGCGCCACGGCCGCGACCTGCCGTGGCGCCGCACGCGCGTGCCCTACCGCGTGCTCGTTTCCGAGATCATGCTGCAGCAGACGCAGGTGGAGCGGGTGATCCCGAAATATCGCCAGTTCTTGCGGGCCTACCCGTCGCTGCGCGCGCTCGCCGCCGCCGACGTCGACGAGGTGCGCAAGCTCTGGTACCCGCTCGGTTACAACATCCGCCCGGTGCGGCTGCACGCCATCGCGCGCGAGACGGTTGCGCGCTACAACGGCCGGCTGCCGGACGACGGCGAGGCGTTGCGGGCGCTGCCCGGCGTCGGCCGCTACACCGCGGGCGCCGTGCTGTCCTTCGCCTTCGGCCGCGACGCGGCCGTGCTGGACACCAACGTGCGCCGCGTGCTGGGGCGCGTGTTCTTCGGTCCCCGCCGGCTCGGACGCCTGCGCGGCGAGGCGCGCCTGTGGGACCTCGCGGAGTCGCTCGTGCCCGCCGGGCGCGGCTACGACTTCAACCAGGCGCTCATGGACTTCGGCGCGACGTGGTGCACGCCGCGCCGGCCGCGCTGCGCGCCCTGCCCGATGCGCCGCTTCTGCGCGACGTTTTCCACGCTCGCCGCCGCCGATCGAGCGTAGCGATGCCGCTCGTCATCGAGGTCGCCGCGGCGCTCATCCGGGACACGGCCGGCCGCTATCTCATCACGCAGCGCCGGCGGGGCAGCCACCTCGCCGGTCTCTGGGAGTTTCCCGGCGGCAAGCTGGAAGCGGGCGAATCGCCGGCCATCGCGCTGCGGCGCGAGCTGACGGAAGAGCTGGGCGCCACCTTCCATGTGGGCAAGCTCGTGGAGACGGTGCGCTGGGAGTATCCCGACCGCACCGTCGTGCTCCACTTCCACGACTGCCGCGTGGAGTCGGGCGCGATCGAGCCGCGCGAGGGCCAGGCCATGGCGTGGGTCGAGACCGAGCGGCTGGCCGCCTACGACTTCCCGCCCGCCGATCGCGCGCTGATCGAGCGCCTCGCCGCCCGCCGCTAGTCAGAGCCTGTCCGGTTATCGAGGGGTTTATCTAAACCTTCTCCCACATGACGTGCCGCCGGTTCTTCGTGTACGGTCGCACCTGGCCGGGCCAGCGGCCCTTCTCCACCGCGGCCGCCCACTGCGGGGTCACGAGCACGCTCGGGCTCTCGACCTCGTAAATCGCCGTGTAGGTCGGCTCGCCCTCGATCACGATCTTCCGGCGCTCGCCGCCGATGAACATCTCCAGCTCGCGCCGCTTGAAGCGTGCGACAGCGATGACGCCGGGGACCTCGAGCAGCGAGGGCACGTGCTCCTTGTCGTAGACCTCGTTGAAGATCGCATCCTTGTCCGCCTCGACGTCCATGGCGGCGGTGAAGAGATAGCGGCTCTTGATCGGCATCACGGCTCTCCTTGTCTCGGTGCGGTTCAGTACCAGATGGCCATGGGCAGCCCGCGCGCGTCGTGTGACGGACGCGCGGGCAGGCAGACGGCGCGCCGGCGCGCGATGCGCGCCGCGGACCAACAGACGGCGTGGGCGTCGATGACGTCGTCGGCGCGCGCGCCACGCGGCGGGCGGACGGCGGTCGCGCGCACGTGCGGAAATCGCCGCGCCAGCAGCGCGAGCCGCCGGGCGCGGCCGGCCGGCGAACGCTTGGGCGGCAGGCCCTCCGGCGCGCCGGCCATCTCCCGAAACGCGAGCTCCGGGTGGACCTCGCTCACACGCTCGGCCAGCGTGGGCGCAGCCGCGAGCACCTCGTCGACCTCACGGAGCTTGGCGAAGAGCCCGAAGCACTCGATCGAGATGCCGAGTCGCGCGGCCGAGGAGGCGCGATTGGCGGCGAGCGCGGTCCGGTAGGCCCGCGCCGACAGCGCGGCCCGCACGGGGGGCGTGAACACGCAGCAGCCGCGCCGGCCAAGCAGCCGGCGCGCCAGCCGGTCGCAGTCGCGGCCACCGGGCACCGCGCGGTCGAGGAGGCCGATCGGCATGTCGAGCCCGATCACCGCCGCGTCGCGAGCGGCGGCGAGGACGTCGGCGAAGGTCGGCGCGACGAGCGTGGCGCCATCGCTCCGGGCGATCACCCAGCCCGCGCGACAGCCGTCGACGCCGGCGACGAGGGGCCTCACGCGGCCGTCGTCAGGCGCGCCGCGGCGGCTGGCCCGCGACGAGCGCGTCGTGGACCATCGTCACGAGGGTGACGATGTCGAAGACCGGGCGTCCGGTCTCGCGCTGGATGTCCGCGGTGTACGGCGGCATGTTGGTGCACTCCAGCACGATGGCGCCGACGTCGGGGTGCTCGCTCACGAGCCGCCGCGCGACGCGCACGTGCTCCTCGCGCGCGAGGTCGACGTCCAGCTCCAGCTCGTTGTCGAGCAGCGCGCGCGTGAACTCCTTCTCCGTCTCCATGCCCACCACGGCCAGCGGCACCTCGGGCCCGATGCCGGCGCCCGTCAGGTGCTCGGGCGTCAGGCTGCCGGCGTTGACGGTCATGACGCCCACGCGCCCGCCGGGGGCAAGCATGCGGTGGACGAGCGGCACCAGCAGCAGGCTCGAGGTGAACACGGGCACGCGCACGGAGCGGGCGAGCGGGGCCTGGTACTTGATGAGGAAGCCGCAGTTCGTCGTGATGGCGCCCACGCCCTCACGCTCCAGCGCCTGGGCGCCCTCGACGAAGGCGGGCAGCAGGCCCTCGGCGCCGCGCCGCACGACGAGGTCGGGATCGGCGCCCGTCACCCGCTGGTAGCGCACGGGAAACGGGAACGTCCGAGCGTTGCCCATGTCGCCCACGATCCGCGGAAAGCGCGTGTCGAGCATGAGGATGCCGACGCTGAACCCGTACTGGTTGAAGCCGCCGCGCACGCGTCCGGTCGTCATGCGTCCCAACTTTACTCTATGTTATAAAGAAAGACGCGTGACACCGCCCCTGCGCCTCTCGCTGCACGTCGCGATCGTGCTGGGCCTCGTCGTGCTCGCGTCGCTCTTCTTCGGGCCGCGGATCTACGTCGACCAGACGCTGCTGATCGGCGACGGCTCGTACTACGTGGACCCGTCGTTCCGCGCCATCCTGCCGCCCGGCACTTACGTCACCAGGCCGCGCAACTTCCTGACGCACATCGACAACGCGCTGAACGGCTATCCACGGCTGCACTACGTGCAGACCACCCTCTCCGCCGGCGAGATCCCCTGGTGGAACCCCTACCTCGCCATGGGACTGCCCGGCGTCGGCACCGGCTCGGCGACGTTCGAGCCCGTGACGCTGCTGCTCGCCCGCGCGGTCTCGGTGCCGATGGTCTCGAACCTCAAGGTGGTGCTCTCCACGGTCATCGCCGGCTACGGCATGTTCCTGCTCGTCGCCACGCTCGGCACCTCGCGCGCGGCCGCCGTCTTCGCCGCCGTCGCCTTCGCCTTCAGCGGCTGGACGCTGGCGTGGCTCGGCCGCACGAACATCATGGCCGAGATCTGGATGCCGTGGATGTTCTGGGCGGCCGAGCGTGTGCTCCGCGGCGCCGGCGCCGCCTCGGTGGGCGCGCTCGCGCTGTTCACCGGCTTCGCCTGTCTGTCGAGCCACCCGCAGACCGGCATGCAGATCCTCGCCGTCCTCGCCGCCTACGTCGCCGTGCGCGTGGGGAGCGTGCAGGTGCCCGCGCGCGCGCGAGCCGGCCGGGTCGCGCTGGTGGCGGCCGCCGTCGTCGTGGGCGTGGCCATCGCCCTCGTGCAGCTGCTGCCGATGGCCGAGCTGATCGCGCGGGCCGAGGTCCCGCCGGGCGGCCGGTCGTCGGCGCGCGCCGCCACCGGGATCGTCTCCGCCGTGTGGTACTCGCTCACAGGCGACTGGACGACCATCCGCCGCGACCTGCCGACGGCGGTGATGATGATCGCGCCGCTCTTCTTCGGCACCGCGGCCGACGCCAGCTTCTGGTGGCGCGGCTACAACATGATGGAGATGATGGTCTACGCGGGCGTGCTCCCGCTCCTCTTCGCCGCCTACGCCGCCGCCCGGCGGCGCCAGACGCCCGGCGCGCTCGTGTGGCTCGGCATCGCCCTCGGCTCGCTCGGCGCCGCCTACGCGCTACCGCTCTTCAACGTCGTCAACTACCTGCCCGTGCTCGGGCTCGCCAACAACGGCCGCCTCCGGCTCGCCTTCCGCTTCGCGCTGATCGTGGCCGCCGCGCTCGGCTTCGATCGCTTCCTCGCCGACCTCGGGGAGCGGCGGCCGGGCCGGCTGCGCTTTGTCCTCGGCTTCGCGGCCGTCGCCGCGCTCGTGCCCGCCCTCGCCTACCCCGCCATTGCGCGCTGGGGACCGGCGCGGCCGCCCGCGATCTCGCTGATGCTCTGGCGCGAGCTCGGCGTGGCCGTCGCGCTGGCCGCGCTGGCCGCGCTCGTCGCTCTCGTCGCGCGCGGCGCCCTGCGCCCGCAGGCGCTCGCCGTCGGCGTGGTGGCCCTCGCCGTCCTCGATCCCTGGTGGCACCTCGGCGACTTCAACCCGCCGCTGCCCACCGCCCACGTGTTTCCCGAGACGCCGGCGGTGCGCTTCCTGAAATCCGATCCGTCGCTCTTCCGCGTGTCGTCCGGCGCCGTCGTGCGCGTGCTCACCGCCGACACCAAGCTGCCCTACCGGCTCTACGACGTGGACATCTTCGACGTCCTGAGCCTGCGCCGTCACACGCGGCTGCAGCAGGCGATCAACGGGCGCGCCTTCGGCCGCTACGAGACGATCCGCGCCTTCCTCTTTCGCGACCCCGCGACGCACCGCGGCCTCATGAGCCTCATGAACATCAAGTACGTGCTCATGCCCCCGCCGGCGGCGCTCGCGATCCCCGACCCGTACGCGACGCTGCCGTGGTACCGCCCCGTATACGATCGCGACATACGCATCTACGAGAACCTGGACACGTTGCCGCGCGCCTTCCTCGTGAACCGCGCGCGCGTCGTCGCCGAGGACGAGGCGCTCGCCACGATCGTCGCCCGCGACTTCGACCCGCGCGCGGGTGTGCTGCTCGAGGATCCGCGCGCCCCCGCGCTGTCTGCCGCCCCGGGCCCCTCGCCGGGGACGGCGGAGGTCACGTCGCTGTCCGCCAATCGCGTCGTCGTGCGCGCGGCGCCGGCGCGGCCGGCCTACCTCGTCCTGTCGGAGGCCAATTACCCCGGCTGGCGCGCGCGCGTCGACGGCGCGGAAACGCCCATCTACCAGGCGGACTACCTCTTTCGCGCGGTGCACCTGGCACCCGGCGCGCACGAGATCGTCTTCACGTTCATGCCGGCCTCCTACATCGCGGCCGCGGCGGTGAGCCTGGCCGGGCTTGCGGCGGTGGGCGGCTGCTTCGTCGTCGCGGGCCTGCGGCGCCGGATGACGCCGTGAGGGACGACGTCGTCATCCAGGAGCGGTATGGCGAGCGCAGCGAGGAGTATTTCTGGAACACCGCGAGCGACGACGTCGTCATGGCCGTGCTGACTCCCGCACTGCGCGCGATGACGACGGCGCGGCGCCCTCTGCGCGTGCTCGATGTCGGGTGCGGGCCCGGCAACACCCTGCGCCGCCTGCAGCCGTGGGGACAGACGTTCGGCGCGGAGTACTCCGAGGTCGGGCTCTCGGTGGCGCGGCGCCGGGGCCTGACCCGCCTGGTCGCCGCCGACAGCCTGCGCCTGCCGTTTTCGGCGGAGACCATGGACTGCGTGCTCGCCCTCGACGTCATCGAGCACGTCAAGGACGACATCGCGGCTCTGCGCGAGGCGCACCGGCTGCTCCGCCCCGGCGGCGTGCTGGTCCTGACCGTGCCCGCGTTCATGTCGCTGTGGCGCTCCCATGACGAGCTCTACGGCCATTACCGGCGCTACTCGAAGGCCGCGCTGCTGGCCGCCGTGCGCGCCGCGGGCTTCGCGACCGAGCGCTGCGAGTTCACCAAGTGCCTCTTCTACTTCCCCCTGCTCGTGCGCGCCAGGCTCGACCGCGCGCGCAAGGGGGACGCCCCGGGCGGCGACGATTTCTTCGACATCCCGTCATGGCTGAACACGATGCTCCGCTGGCAGATCGTCTGGGAGCACCGCCTCCGTATCGGTCGCATCCTGCCCGTCGGCGTCACGCTCGTGTGGATGGGAAGGCGACCCGCGCGCTGACCCCGCGCTGACCGGGTGTACACTCCGTTTTTGCATGGCCGTCGGCACCCAAGCAATCACCGTTCGCAACCTGTCGAAGACGTATGCCACGCGCAGCGGGGCCGTCGCGGCGCTCGAACGCGCGACGTTTTCCGTGGGCGAGGGTGAGTTCGTCGCCGTCGTCGGGCCCTCTGGTTGCGGCAAGTCGACGCTGCTGAAGATCCTCGCGGGAATCCTGACCTCCTCGAGCGGCGAGGCGTTGCTGCGCGGCACGCTCATCGCCGGCCCGCGCAAGGACATCGGTGTCGTCTTCCAGTCGCCCGTCCTCTTCCCGTGGCGCACCGTGCTCGACAACGTGCTGCTGCCCGTCGACGTGCAGCGCCTCGGGCGTGCCAGGCACGAACAGGTGGGCGTGGATCTCCTCACCCTCGTCGGCCTCAAAGGCTTCGAGGGCAAGTACCCGTGGGAGCTCTCGGGCGGCATGCAGCAGCGCGTGGCCATCACGCGCGCGCTCGTGCACGATCCGGCCATGCTGCTGATGGACGAGCCCTTCGGTGCCCTCGACGCCATGACGCGCGAGCACATGAACCTCGAGCTGCAGCGCATCTGGATGGAACGGCAGAAAACGGTGCTGTTCATCACGCACTCGATTCCCGAGGCGGTGTTCCTCGCCGACCGCGTGCTGGTGATGACGGCGCGTCCGGGCCGGCTGCTCGACGACATCCGGGTGGACCAGCCGCGGCCGCGCCCGCTCGACGTCATGAACACGCCGGTGTTCGGCGCGCACGTCCGCCACATCCGCAACCTCTTCAACGTGCAGGGACGGATCGACGGATGAAGAACATGCGCAACGTCGCAGTCACCCTCGCGATCTTCGCCGGCAGCCTCGGCGCGTGGGAGGCGGTCGTGCGCGCCTTCGAGATCCCCATCTTCATCCTGCCGCCGCCGTCGCAGGTCGCGATGGCGCTGTACCGCGGCATCGCGAGCGGCCTGTACATCAACCACCTCGGCTACACGCTGCTGGAAACGCTGCTCGGCTTCATCGCGGGCTCGCTCCTCGGGTTCTTCCTGGGCACCGCCGTGGCCATGAACCGCTGGGTGGAGTTCTTCCTCTATCCCTATATCGTGATGTTCCAGTCGCTGCCCAAGGTGGCGCTGGCGCCGCTCATCGTCGTGTGGTTCGGCCTCGGGCTCACGTCCAAGGTCATCAACGCGGCGCTCGTCGCGTTCTTCCCGTTGCTCGTCAATACCATGGTGGGGCTCAAGTCGGCCGACGAGGACCGGGTGAGCCTCATGCGCTCGCTGGCCGCCAGTGACCGTCAGATCTTCTGGATGCTCCGGCTGCCGAATGCCCTGCCCTTCGTGATGGCCGGCCTCGACGTGGCCATGATCTTCGCCCTGATCGGCGCCATCGTCGCCGAGTTCGTCGGCGCGCAGCGTGGCCTCGGCATGCTGATCCAATCGATGAACTTCAACATGGACGTCTCCGGCCAGTTCTCGATTCTCCTCATCCTGTCCTTCGTCGGACTCGTGCTCAACCGCGGCATCATGCTGATTCGCAAGCGTGTGATGTTCTGGGACCCGTCCGAGAAGCGGGCGATCGAGACCTCACCCGAGGAGGCAGCGCCCGTCGCCGGCCGTGCCGTGGCGACGCCCGCGAAAGAAGGAATATGACATCAACAAGTTCGACGCGGTGAAGATCACCGCGGAGGCGAAGGCCTACAAGTAGCCGTGCGCCGCCCAGCTGTTGGCGTGATGCCAGCGCAACGAGGCGAGCCTGAGCCCGCTCTCCGCGAAGCAGCGCTCGATCTCGCCGCGCGGCATGTAGTGAGCCACCGGCGCCAGCAGCTGGTCGAAGGCGATCGAGTGCACCTCGCGGAAGGGAAACGGCACCAGGTCGCTCAGGTAGCTCTCGTAGGGAAGGAGCCGGCGCAGCGTCGGCCGCGTGAGCGCGGGCGCATAGAGCGCGCGCAGCGCCGCCCACAGCGGCAGCGTCACCGCCGCCGCCAGACTGCTCACGACGCGCAGCGGGAGCCGGCTGGTGACCCGTCGCGCGGGATCGACGAGCGCCAGCACCCAGCCGTTGCCCTCGCGCGCGTAGCACCACGCCACGAGCATCCCGCCCGGCACCAGCAGCTTCGCGAGCGCGCGGAAGCCGTCGGCCGGCCGCGGCAGATGGTGCAGCACCCCCACCGAATAGACGATGTCCATGGTCCCCGGGCGGATGGGGGGCCGCGTGAGGTCGCCCTGCACGACGTGGACGGCCTCGAGCCCTTCCGTGTTGCGCGCCGCCGCCTCCACCGCCTCGCCGAGGTCGAGGCCGATC
>QHSB01000406.1 GCA_003220335.1 Candidatus Rokuibacteriota bacterium | reverse complement strand
GCGCCGACGACGGGCAGGTAGTCGGCCGGGCGCCAGTCGAACGTGCGCGGCTGCACGGCGAGCCAGCCGGCGACCGCGGCCACGAGCCCGGCGCCGGCGGCAGAGGCGACGCTCCGCCAGCCGTCGCCGTGCACGCCGAGATCGCCCAGCATGCCGAGATCGGCCACGAGGATCACACCGCAGGCACCGGCGACGCCGGCGACCGCCGCCAGCGCGGCGCGACTCGGGCGAATCATGCCGATGAGTCCGATGATGACCGCGAGCGTCAACACGACGTCGACCGAGACGATCCAGAGCGCCAGCGCCGTGAAGCGGCCGACGAGCGCCGGAGGCTCGGGCAGCAGCACGTCGTGCGCCAGTCGGGGCTCGACGGCATCGAGCCGTCGCTGCAGCGTCGCCACGTCGTCGGCGGCGATGGTCACGCCGCGTGACCGTCCGGTGCGGTCCCGGGCGACCAGGGCGGCGCCACCCCGCCATGAGGCGCGGATCCGCAACTCGACGAGGTCGGCATAAGCGGCCGACCACGCGGAGCCGGTCTTCCGGCGCAGGAACTTGGGCGCCTTCTGCGCGGGATAGCGGACGTCGTTCACCCACACGCGCTCGAGATCGAGGGTCACGAACGCACCGGCGCGCGTGGTCGGGACGACCAACGGCTCCTCGAGCGGGCTCGGCGCCGGCGCGATCCCGGCGGCGCGCCGGATCGCGTGCAGTCGCCGCGCCAGGCTCGGGTGCGACGCGCCGTGCTCGAGCTCGGAGCTCCAGCGGCGGGGGAGTCGGCCCGCCATGGTCAGCTTGGTGAGGCCGCTGATCAGCGCCTCCGCGTCGTTGCACAGGGCGAGCGCGCGCAGATCGCTCTCGGTCTCGTGCGCCTTCTGGCGTGCGAGCCTCCACGCGAATGCAACGATCAAGGCGATCGACCAGAAAGAGATGAAGAGCCCCGGCGGCAGCCAATCGAAGGCCAGGGCGGCGCCCAGGGTGGCGCCGGCGACGAGCCCATAGGAAATGGCCGCGGCGATGTGGCAGCGCCGGCGATCGCCGTGCTCGAGGTGCGAGAGCTCGTGCGCGAAGACCGCGGTCTGCTCGCGGGCGCTGAGCAGCTCCAGCGCGGGATCGGTGAAGAGCACGCTCGGGGCTCGCGTCGATGGAAACGCAAAGGCGCTGACGAATCGCCCCCCCGGCACCGGCATGCGGAGCAAATGCGGACGCCGGGCGTGGGAGGACTCGCTGAGCGCTTGCCAGCCGGGCGGCCACGGCATCGGCGCTGCGCGCACGAGCCACAGGAACGTCGGCGTGTACTGGTGGGCCCAGAGTCCCAGCACCAACGCCAGGGCCGCGGCGACCGGCCAGCGCAAGGGTCCCGCCGCCTGAATCACGCTGGGAGCCAGCAGCAGCATGAACGGCAAGCCCAGCCACGCGACGCTGAAGCGTCCCTGCCAGCGCAGACAGGTCGCCAGCGTCCATCGCTCATCGAGCAGCACCCGGCGCGACGGATAATCGCCGATCCACGCGCCCAGGACGAGCGCGAGCACCGCGACCCCGGCGTACGGGCCGGCGGCGACGACGACAAGGACGGAACTGAGGAACATCACGTGCTGGGCGTGTTGTTGCCGGGCCAACAGCCGCTCGGCGAGGGCGGCATCGTCGTGCCGGCGGACCAGCTGACGGCCGCTCCACCAGGCAAAGACGCCGGGAAGCACCACGAAGGCGGGGAGGAGCGCGCGCCAGCTCACCGATCATCAACTTAGGGCGTCGGGCGCCGTCCGGTCAAACTTCGCCGAAGTTGCCGGGTGCGGACGCCCCGCCGGTCGGCGACAATGGGCCGGTCAGGAGGCCCGCATGGCGACCATGTACCGCTATCAGCTGCCCGTGGAGCAGACCGGCTGGACACTGTCCGGCGAGACCCAGACGTCCTTCACCTGGGAGTACGAGGACGAGCGGTCCAGGCTGCTGGCGCTCTACGACAAGGGCAAGAAGCAGCAGTGGGACGCGGCCACCCGCATCGACTGGTCGCAGGACCTCGACCCGGAGAATCCCCAGGAGATCGACGACCGGCTGATCCCGATCTTCGGCTCGGCGCTCTGGGACAAGATGACGGACAAGGAGAAGGTCCACCTGCGACACCACCAGCAGGCGCAGACCCTCTCGCAGTTCATGCACGGCGAGCAGGGTGCGCTGATGGCCGCCGCCCGGATCGTCCAGACCGTCCCCGATCTGGACGCGAAGTTCTATGCGGCCACGCAGGTGATGGACGAGGCGCGCCACGTGGAGGCGTACGCGCGGCTGCTGAACGAGAAGCTCGGCATCGCCTACCCGATCACGCCGGGGCTCAAGTCGCTCCTGGAGACGGTGCTGACCGACCGGCGCTGGGACATGACCTATCTCGGCATGCAGATCCTCATCGAGGGCCTTGCCCTGGCCGCCTTCCAGCGCATCCGCGACTTCGCCAAGAACCGCCTGGCCGCCTCCGTCAACGCCTACGTGATGCAGGACGAGGCACGCCACGTCGCCTTCGGGCGGCTCGCGCTGCGCGACTTCTACCCGCAGCTCTCCGACGGCGAGCGCGCGGAGCGCGAGGAGTTCGTGGTCGAGGCCTGCTACCACATGCGGGATCGCTTCAACCAGAAGGAGCTGTGGGAGAACCTCGGCCTGCCGGTGAAGGAGGCCATCGAGGTCGCCATGGCCTCGGAGAACATGCGCCTGTTCCGCAAGCGGCTGTTCAGCCGCATCGTGCCCACCGTGAAGGACATCGGCCTCTGGGGCCCGTCCGTGCAGAAGGCGTTCGCCGACATGGGCGCCATCGAGTTCGCCGACGTCGACAGCGACGCGCTGCTCGACCAGGACAACCGTGTGGCGGAAGAATTCGACGCGGGCGTCTTCGTGCGCAAGAGCCTGGCGTAGCGGGGACGACCCGGGTCGTCCCCGCCCGCGTTGCTAGCGGATCGCGCTCGGCGCCACCGTCGAGCCCGTGAAGCCCTTCAACTTCAGCGGCTGCATCACGAACGCGAACTCGTAGGCCTTCTTCGCCGCCAGATCGTCGAGCTTCATGATCTCCAGCAGATGGATGCCGTTCACCACCAGCATGATCTGGTGCACGGGCAGCGAGATCTCCTTGTCCGGGTTCGGCGCGACCTCCACCGGCCAGTTGTCGGAGCCGACGAGCAGCGGGTCCTGCTTGGCCAGCCACTCCGCCGCCGCCACGCCGATGCCCGGGCAGGACTTCATGTAGCGCGCGTTGTCCTTCGCGAACAGGCGGCCCCAGCCCGTGTGGATCAGGACCGCGTCGCCGGGCTGCAGCGTGACGTTCTGCCGCTGCAGCGCCTGCTGCAGGTCTTGCGGGGTGATCTCGTAGGTGTCGCCGAGCATGTCGACGCCCTTGAGCGCCGCCACGTCGATCAGCACGCCACGCGTCATCAGCGTGCCGACCTTCTCGATGCCGAGCTTGGTGAAGCCGGTGCGCGTGGAGATCTCGTCGGTCTTGAAGCAGTTGTAGTGGCTGTACTCGATCGACTGGTGGGCGAAGCCGTCGAACTGCGTGCCGACCTGGCCGATCTCGCTCGTGAGCAGCTCCTCGTTGCTCCCCCGCCGGTTGGCCTGCGGGTTCATGAACGTCCGCTTCGTGTGGACGTTGTACTGGCGCGTCGAGGAGATCGGCATCTCCGACGAGAGCACGTGGCCCAGCTCGATGACCTCGCCGGTCTTGATCAGCTGCGCCGCGCGCATGACGGTCGCCGGCTTCATGTGATTGGCGGCGCCGCGCTCGTCGCCGGCGCCCCACTTCGAGGGGCACCGCTGGTTATCGGCGGGCGGCCGCCAGGACTGCGCGTAAGCGAGCGTGCTCGTGAGCCCGAGCGTCAACGCCAGGGCGATGCCGATGGTGGAAGAGCGCATGGGGAATCCTCCCGGGCGGCTTCGTCGCCGCCGCGCGGGAAGGATAGGCGAGGGCGGAGCGCTCGGCAAATGCTCCGCGTCAGGGCGCCGGGGGCAGCGGACCGAAGCGGTAGCCGAAGATCACCTTCACGATGAGCCGATCGCTGCCGGACGTCAGGCCGGCGCCGGCGCCGATGTTCAGCTCCCAGCGGGGCCCGAGGTCGATGTCGAGGACGGGGAAGACGAGGTGCTGCTGGTCGCGCGGCCGATCGATGCGGTCGATCGGTCCGATGTCGCCGTAGTACTCCAGGCCGGCGGCGACGCGCGGGGTGACCTCGTAGGAGACCTTCGCGGCCGGCGTGAAGCCGAACCCGCGGCCCGCGTTCTCACCCTTGAGCGAGCGCTCGAGCGCCGGGTTGAAGGCCCAGTACCAGCGCCCGAGCTTCTGATCCACGATCGGGCGGATCTCCAGCGTCCACGTGTCCGCCGAGAACGCGCGTCGCTGGTAGCCCGCCTCCAGCGAGAGGCTCACGCCGACCGGCCAGTTCCACGACTCGGGCACGCGCACGCGCGGGCGAATGTGGTCGCCGACCCACTCCCAGCCGCTCTCGGGCTGTACGCTCGTGAAGAGATAGAACCCGGTCTCGAACCACGGCGTGAAGCCGTGCGTCACCTCCAGCGTCTCGTGCGCCGCGTCCTGCGTGCGGACGATACGGTGCTCGGTGCGCGTGGTGCCGAGGACGGCGGTGTTGCTGTGCAGCTCGACCATCGTCTGGCCGGGCGCGGTGAGCTCGCTGCCGTAGACCTGGATCTCGAAGTTGCCCTGGGCGCGCGCCGGCGTCGGCGCGACGCCGAGCGCCGCGAGCACGACGACGGCGACGAGCGCTCTCAGACCCCGACGCCTTCGGCGATGATGCCGTCCCACGCGGGTGTGCGCGTGGCGAACGGTGGCTCGGCGGTCGGGCCCTCACCGGCCAGCGTGGTTCTGCGCATGACACGGCGATGCTGCGCGGCGTCCCACGGCCGGCCGCGATGCAGCACGGCGCGGTTGTCCCACATCACGAGGTCCCACTGCGTCCACCGGTGCTGGTAGACGCATTCGGGCCGCGTCGTATGGGCCAGGAGCTCGTCGAGCAGCCGGCGCGATTCGGAATAGTCCATGCCTTCGATGTACCAGGCGTGCGAGCCGATGTAGATCGCTCTGCGCCCGTTGGAAGGATTTGTCCGCACGAGCGCCTGGCGCACGGGCGGCAGCTCCTGCTCGTGCTCGGGGTCGAAGAGGCCCGACGCGATGGTGCTGCGGGAATAGAGGATGCTGTGCACGACCACGCGGCCCTCGAGCCGGCCCTGCAGCTCGGCCGGCAGCGTGGCGTAGGCGTGGCGCAGGCTGACGTACTCCGTCTCGCCGCCGACGGGCGGCACCTCGCGCCCCGACAGCAGCGATGCCATCGCCGGCACCGGCTTGAACGAGCTGTCCGTGTGCCAGAGCTGGTTGCCGGACTGGTAGAGCATGCGCCGGTCGCTCCAGCCCATCAGCCGAGTCTCGGTGTTCGGGTCGACGTTCGAGAGGTCCACCATGTTCTCGTGCAGCCGTCGCTCCTGGCCGATCGACTTGATGGTCGTCTCCAGCGGGCCGAAGCGCGTGGTGAAGGCCATCTGCTGCTCGTCGCTGAGCTGCTGGCCGGGAAAGACCAGCACGGAGTATTCCTGGAACGCGTCGTGGATCTTGCCGAACGTGGCGTCGTCCAGCGGAGCGGTGAGGTCCACGCCCTCGACGCGGGCGCCGAGCACCGGATGCACGGGCGTGACCGTCAGCGGAGTCATGGCGTGCCCTCCTACAGCGGGGACTTTACCATGGGCCATGCTAGACTCCGCGCCACGATGAGCACGCCCTTCGGACGCAAGCCTGCCGCGGGCGCCGGCGGCGGTGTCGAGCCCCGCTGGGTCACGACCGCGAACACCTTCGAGGGCTACCGCATCGCCGAGTACCGCGGCGTCGTCCGCGGCATCGTCGTGCGCTCGCGCAGCGTGCTCGGCAACATCGGCGCCAGCGTCCAGACGTTCTTCGGCGGCAACATCACGCTCTACACCGATCTCTGCGAGCGCGCCCGCCAGGACGCCTACGTGCTGATGTTGCGCCACGCCGCCGAGGCGGGGGGCAACGCCGTCGTGGCCATGCGCTACGACGCCAACGAGATCGCGCCCGGCGTCACCGAGGTGCTCGCGTACGGCACCGCGATCGTTCTTGAGTCGGCCCCCAGCTGATACCGGCGCGGTTCGAGCGCCGGCTTCGTCGCGCCGGAGGCGCGCCTGTGAGGCGCAATCCGGTCCTGGGGGAGGTATCCTCCGAATTTATCCCAGCGGCGCGCCGCCCCAGCGCTCCCGCATCGCGAACTCGCTCACCGGCTTGCGCGTGAGCTTCGTGAGCTGCTTCACCGGGCGCCCCAGTGGCATCACGGCCGCGACGGCGACGTGCGACGGCAGACCGAGCAATTGCTTGATCTTCGGCTCCTGCGCGACGGCGAGCGTGGTGATGGTGCCGGCGAAGCCGCGCGCCCGCGCGGCAAGCAGGATGTTCCACGCGAACGGGTAGATCGACGCGCCGCTGATGACGCCGACGCGATCGAGGTGCTGGTCGGTGGAGGCGACGACCTTGAGGTCGACGCAGATCACCAGCACCACGGGCGCCTTCAGCACCGGCTCGATCAGCCGGAACAGCGGCTCGGTGCGCTCGATGGTGGCGGCGTCCACGCGCGGCGGGTCGATGGTGTTCCACGGGTTCTCGCCGTTCTTCTGCTGCGCCACGTAGCGCTTCGCCGCGGGCTCGGTCAGCTTGGCCAGCGCCTCGCGCGTCGCCCTCTCGCGCACGACGATGACCTTCCAGCCCTGCCGGTTGCCGCCGCTCGGCGCGAAGCGCGCGCGCTCGAGGATCTCGGCCAGCGTCGTGTCGGGCAGGGGATCGGCGGTGAACTCGCGCGCCGAGAACGTCGTGCGCATCGCCTCGTCGAGGTCCATGGCGTCTCCTAGAGGAAGGTGGCGTCGGGGTCCAGGCCGAGCAGGAACCGGCCGACGTTCTCGAAGTGGTCGTCGCGGCCCTGGACCTGTTGCGACACCGAGTGCAGGTCGCGCATCCGCCGCTCCCACGGTCCGCCGGCGAAGATCGCGTGGGCGCCCGCGGCGTGGTAGATCAGCGTGCCCACCTCGCGGCCCTCGCGGCTGGCGTGCGAGGCGGCCTGGCGGATGCGCACGCGCTGGCCGAGCGTGAGCGTGCCGGTGCGACCGGCCTCCGCGAGGATGTCGCGCAGCGTCCCGAGCACGTAGGCGCGCGCGGCGTGCAGGCGCGCGTCCGCCTGCGCGAGCATCGACTGCGTCACCGCGCTCTCGCGCAGCGTGCGCTTGTAACCGCGCGGCGTCTTCTCGTTGGCCAGCGTCAGGAACGCGTCCAGCAGCGAGCGGGCGATGCCCAGCGAGACGCAGGCGAAGCCGGAGGCGTAGAGGCTGCCGCTCGGGAAGCAGTAGAGGGGGCCGGCTTCCCGACGCTCCGTCTCGTCGTCGCGCGCGGCGGTGTGCGCGCGGGGCACGAAGAGGTCGTCGACGGCGTAGGTGTCGCTGCCGGTGCCGCGCAGGCCCATCACGTTCCACACGTCGGTGAGCGTCGCGGCCTCGATGGGAAACAGCAGCGTGCGGACGGCGGGCACGCCGTCGGCGCGGCGCCGCGGCGTGCCGTCGGCGTCGATGATCGGCGCGTGGGCGCCCACCCACGTCGCCTCGTGGATCCCGCTCGCGAACGACCACGAGCCGGTGAGGCGATAGCCCCCGTCCACGGCCACCGCGCGTCCCTGCGGCCCGGCGCCCCAGGCCAGCACCGCGCGCGGCGGCCCGAAGATCCTGGCGGCGGCCTCGCGCGGCAGGTACGCGGCGATCATCGAGCAGCCGGCCGTCTGCCCCAGCACCCACGCCGTGCTCGCGTCGACCTTCGCGATCTCCTCCATCACCTGCACGAACGCCGGCGGATCCAGCTCGGCGCCGCCGAGCGAGCGCGGCAGCAGCATGCGGAAGAGGCCGGCCTCGTGGAGCGCGTCGGCGAGCGGTGCCGGCAGGCGGCGCTCGGCCTCGATGCGGTCGGCGAACGAGGCGATGGTGGGCGCCAGCGCCCGCGC
The DNA here is from genome assembly GCA_003220335.1 of Candidatus Rokuibacteriota bacterium. Classification (GTDB taxonomy): domain Bacteria; phylum Methylomirabilota; class Methylomirabilia; order Rokubacteriales; family CSP1-6; genus AR12. The sequence goes on along the minus strand of QHSB01000406.1, from coordinate 743 downwards.
GCGCTCGACGTAATCGGTTGCGCCGCTCATGTGAGGGCGATGGTACCATCGGCCCGGTTTCTGGCAGCGCCGCCCCCATCGCTCAGCGTCGAGCCGATGTTCACCCACACCGTGAGGAGGAAACTCGGCATGGACGAAAGTTCGCAGAGCACCGAGCGCCACCACGAGAGCCCCGAGCCCCACGAGGACGGCAACGGGCGTCGCGATTTCCTGAAAGGCGCGCTGCTCGCGGGCGGCGCGGTGGCGTCGGCGGGAGTCGGTGCGGTGGCCGCGCAGGCGCAGCCCGGCCGCGTGCCCGGCACGCTGAACCACTATTACGTGCCCGCCACTGACAAGACCGTGCACTGGGGCTACTTCAGCAAGCTGCTCAAGCCGCTCGTCGAGGTGAGCTCGGGCGACTTCGTCACCATCGAAGTGCTCACGCACCACGCGAACGACGACGCCGAGCGGATGGTGAAGGGCGACCCGGGCGCGGAGTCCGTCTTCTACTGGGACCGCCAGCGCAAGGGCGTGGACCGGCGCGGCGCCGGCCCCATGCAGCCGACGCTCTTCGGTCGCGGGGCGGGCGAGGGTCTCGGCGTGCACATCTGCACGGGGCCGGTGGCGGTGAAGGGCGCGATGCCCGGCGACATCCTCGAGGTGCGGATCGTCGACGTCACGCCGCGACCGTGCGCGAATTCACAGTACAAGGGCAAGTCGTTCGGCAGCAACGCGGCGGCGTGGTGGGGCTTTCACTACAAGGA
>QHSB01000676.1 GCA_003220335.1 Candidatus Rokuibacteriota bacterium | reverse complement strand
GTCACCGCCGCCTCTACGGCTACGCCACCGGCGAGAGCGTGGAGTGCCTCAATCTGAGGGTCGTCGCGCGGGTCCCCGACGTCGCGGTGACGCTGTCGGAGCTCGAGCCGGTGGGGACGCCGGGGGTGACCGGCGAGCAGCGCGCTCACTTCGCCGGCGTGGGAGAGGTCGCGCTGCCGCGCTACGACCGCGCGGCGCTGGCGCCGGGGTGCTCAGTCCTCGGGCCCGCGCTGGTCGAGGACGAGTGGTCCACCACGCTGGTCTATCCCGGCCAGCGCTGCGCCGCCGACCGGCTCGGCAATCTCGTGATCGAGGCCGGCGCGTGAGCCCCGCCGTCCATCCCGTCACGCTCGAGGTCGTCCGCAACGCGCTCTACGCGATCGCGGAGGAGATGAGCGTCGTGCTCATGCGCTCGGCGCGCTCGCCGCTGCTGAAAGAGGCGGGCGACCTGTCCTCCGCGCTGACCGACGCCGAAGGGCGGCTGGTCGCGCAGGGGCGCGACATCCCGATCCACATGGGCGTGATGGCGTTCACCGTGAAGGAGTTTCTCAAGCGCGTCCCGGCCGGGCGCCTGCGCGATGGCGACGTCTGGTTCCTCAACCTGCCCGAGGTCGGCGGCAACCATCTACCCGACGTGAAGGCCATCCGGCCGGTCTTCGCCGGCGGGCGCCTCGTGGCCTTCGCCATCAACCTGGCGCACTGGGCGGACATCGGCGGCGCCGTCCCCGGCTCCTACGTGCCGTGGGCCACCGAGTCGTATCAGGAGGGCGTGCGCATCTCGCCGATCCGCCTGTTCTCGGCCGACGGGCCGGACGAGGAGAAGATCGAGCTCATCCTCTCGAATCTGCGCAGCCGCGACGAGCGCCGGGGCGACCTGTTCGCGCAGTTCGCGGCCGACGACGTGGCGGCGCGCCGGCTCGGCGAGCTGGTCGAGCGCTACGGCGCGGACACGCTGTCGGCCTGCTTCGAGGCGCTGCACGCGGCCTCCGAATCCGCGATGCGCGCGGCCCTCCGCGCGCTGCCCGACGGCGTGTGGACCGGCGAGGACTGGCTCGACGACGACGGCGTCGACGACCGACCGCTGCCGATCCGGGTGCGCGTGGAGATCCGCGGCGACGAGGCGACGTTCGACTTCACGGGGACGGCGCCGCAGGCGCGCGGCCCGGTCAACACCACCTACTACATCGCGTGCTCCGCCGTGTATTACGCGATCAAGGCGATCGCCGCGCCGGAGGTGCCGCCCAACGACGGCTGCTACCGGCCGCTCCGCGTGATCGTGCCGGCACGCAACCTCCTGAACGCCGACGCCGACCGACCCGTCGTGGGCGGCAACCATGAGACCTCGCAGCGGGCCGTCGACGCCATCTTCAAGGCGCTCGCCCCCGCCCTGCCCGACCGCGTGACGGCCAGCGGCCCGACGACCTCGGGCGTGCTGATCTTCGGCGCGCGCACCGCCGACGGCCGCTGGACGATCTTCTACGAGACGCACGGCGGCGGCGAGGGCGCGGGCGCCGCGCGCGACGGCGGCAGCGCGCTGCGCGTGTACATGTCGAATGTCATGAACACGCCGACCGAGGTCGTGGAGGCCGAGTACCCGCTGCGCGTGGAGGAGCACGCGCTGCGGCCCGGCTCCGGCGGCGACGGCAGGCAGCGTGGCGGCCTCGGCTTCCGCCGCGCCTATCGCGTCGTCGCGCCCGAGGTCACGCTGACCAGCATGCTGGACCGCCGCGTGGTGCCGCCGTGGGGCGTGGGCGGTGGCGGCGACGGGCTGCCGTTCCGCATCACGCTCAACCCCGGCACGCCCGGCGCGCGGGACATCGGCGGCAAGGTCAGCATGCGCCTCGCGCGCGGTGATCTCGTGCTGATCGAGACGTGTGGCGGCGGCGGCTTCGGCCCGCCGTCGGAGCGGCCGGCCGCGGCGCGCGAGCACGATCGCCGCGAAGGCTACGTGTGAGGGCCACGACGTTGACCACCGCGCGACGGCTCGTTAGGGTGTGGACATGCGGCAGACGCCTCTGACCTTGCGTCGCTGGAAACGCGTGGAGTACGAGCGCCTCGTCGATCTCGGCGTGTTCGAAGGTGATCCGGTCGAGCTCATTGGCGGTCAGCTGATCGTCGCGGAGCCGAAGGGCAGTCCGCACGCGACGGCCGTGGGCATGGCGAACGATGCGCTACGCGCCGTCCTGCCGCCCGGCTGGATCGTCCGGGTCCAGGACCCGCTGGCGCTCGACGACGAGTCGGCGCCCGAGCCGGACATTGCGCTCGTCCGGGGCAGTCGCGCCGACTATCGTCATGCGCATCCCGCCCGCCCAGCGCTCGCCATCGAGGTGGCGCAATCGAGTCTGAGCTTCGATCGCCAACAAAAAGGCAGTCTCTACGCGCGTGCCGGCGTGCAGGACTACTGGATCGTCAAC
>QHSB01000675.1 GCA_003220335.1 Candidatus Rokuibacteriota bacterium | reverse complement strand
CGCCGATGTAGTGGCTGTTGCCGGTGCGGCGATGGATGTCCAAAATCTTTTCGTAGCACTGCTCCGGTGTGCCGGAGACTTGCAGATTGACGAAATAGTCGATGACGGTGTCGGTTCCATATTCCGCGATCTTCTCGCTCATCTTGCCGTAGTACTCGTAGCCCTTCGTCTTGGCCAGATGGTCGCCCTCGAAGTGGTAGTGATCCAGCACCGTCCGGTAGTAGCCGCCGATATAGCGGCGCGCCATCTCGCGCGCGCGCTCGGCGTTGACGTCGCAGAACGTCCAGCCCGCCGAGATCGGCGGCGGCGCCTCCACCGCGTTGACCTGGCGATAGACGGTGCGGTACGCGTCCAGCTCCTTGGCCACCTCGTGCCAGGGCTTCTGCGGGATGATGAGGATGCCGACGCCGAGCCTGGCCATGATCGGCAACGACTCCGGCGAGACGGCCGCCGCGTACGTGCGACCCCGGAACGACTTGAACGGCGCCGGCCGGATGGCCGCGCGTGGCTGCTTCACGAACGTGCCGTCGTACTCGCACCAGCCGCTCTCGAGTCCCTTCAGCAGCATCTCCGCCGACTCGACGAAGCGCTGGCGCGATTCGTCCATGGGCAGGCGGAAGCCGTCGAACTCCACCTTGCCGGCGCCGCGGCCGAGGCCCAGGATGAGCCGGCCCTCGGAGATGTTGTCCAGCATCGCGACTTCCTCGGCCACGCGCATCGGGTCGTGCCACGGCAGCACCACCACCATCGAGCCCAGCTGCGCGCGCTGGGTGCGGCCGGCGACGTAGGTGAGGAACTGCAGCACGTCGGGACACATCGTGTAATCCGTGAAGTGGTGCTCGACACCCCAGACCGACTCGTAGCCCAGCGGCTCCGCGAGGTCGGCCAGCCGCAGCTCGTTGCGATAGACCTCGCGGTCCGTGCGCCCCTTGTTCGGATTCTGGAAGACGGACGCCATTCCGACGTGCATGCGGCTCTCCTTGCGGCGGCTGAGCGCCTGCGACCGGTGCCGCCGAGCGTAGCCCGCGGCCACCCCACGCGTCAATGCGCCGGCCGCCGTTACAATGGGCCGCGATGACGTTGCTGACGTGAGCGACATCGCGTTCCTGTCGATGATGCTCGGGACGGCGGCCGCCGCCGGCGTGCTCGGGGCCATTCTCGGCCTGGGCGGCGGCATCCTGCTCGTGCCGGTGCTGACGCTCTTCTTCGGCGTGAGCCTGCCGTACGCGATGGGCGCGAGCATCGTGTCGGTCATCGCCACTTCCTGCGGCGCCGCCGCCGGGCACCTGTCCTCGGGCCTCGCCAACCTGCGGCTCGGGCTCTTCCTGGCCACGGCCACCGTGTCGGGGGCGCTCCTCGGCGCCGGCCTCGTGGGCGTGGTGCCTGCGCGTGCTCTGCAGATCCTCTTTGGCCTCGCGCTCGGCTACTCGGCCTTCACGACGCTCCGCCAGCTGCACGTCGAGGTCGCGGAGTCGCTGACCGTCGATCCCTTCGCGCAGCGCTTTGGCCTCGAGGGCGTTTACCACGACCGCGCGCTCGGCCGCGACGTCCCCTATCACGCCGTGCACGTGGGCCGCGGCACCGCCGTGATGTTCGGCGCGGGCGTGCTCTCCGGCCTGCTTGGCATCGGCAGCGGCGCCTTCAAGGTGCTCGCGATGGACACGTTCATGCGGCTGCCGATGAAGGTCTCGACGGCCACCAGCAATTTCATGATCGGTCTCACGGCGGCCGCCAGCGCCGGCGTGTACTTCGGCCGCGGCGACATCCATCCGGTGATCGCGACGCCGGTGGCGCTGGGCGTGCTGCTCGGCTCCTACGCGGGCACGCGGCTCATCGGCCGCCTGCGCAACACGACGGTGCGCAAGCTGTTCCTGCCGATCGTCCTCTACCTCGCCGTCTCGATGCTGCTCCGCGGTCTTGGGCTGCTCCGATGAGACGTCCCGGGGCAACCTCGAGGCGCGCCACGGCTTCGCCGGGGCGCGTCCGAGCGTCGGCCGGGGGAGTCCGAGGGGGGCGTAGCCCCCTTCGCTTGAACAATCACGGGGGCCATATCGGGGCCCCCACTTCAATCGATGAGCGGGGCCGAGCGCGCGGTCCCGGCCGTGCTGCTGGTCGGCGGTTTCGTCGCGGTGGGGCTGATGCTCGCGGGGCTGGTGGCGCTGGAGGTCCGCGCCACCCGCAGCGCCCACCCGCTCGACGTCAGGCACGTGGTCGAGAATCGCGAGGCCGGCCGGGCGGTGGACGTCTTCGTCTCGCTGCCGCCGATCGCGCACGCGCTGGCGCGGTGGCCGCCGGAGCCCGTGGCCATCATCGCCGCCGGCATCGTCGTGCTCCTGGCCACGCCG
>QHSB01000674.1 GCA_003220335.1 Candidatus Rokuibacteriota bacterium | reverse complement strand
GCCACGGAGGCCTTCACGAAGTACATCATCACCGACATGTACGCCAAGGGCGTGCAGGGCATGTCGGCCGAGGACGCCGTGAAGTGGGCCGAGGGTGAGCTCAAGAAGATCTACGAGGCGTAACGGACCGCTTCCGACAGGAGGGGGCTCGATGGAACGTCGATCGTTCCTCAAGCTGACAGGTATCGCTGGGATCCTGGCCGCCCATCGGGCCCCTGCCTTCGCGCAGGGGAGCAAGCTGCACATCGTGCGCCGGCAGGACTTCATCCCCGAGGCCGATGTCGAGCTCAAGCGCCAGGCGCCGGAGGCCTCCAAGGCACTCGGCGCGGAGGTGACCTTCGAGTTCATCAACGCCAACGACCTGCAGCCCCGCATCACCGCCGCCATCCAGTCCGGCAGCGGCGCCGACATCATCCAGATGCTGTGGAACTGGCCGCACCTGTACGCGAACGGGCTCGTCGACGTCTCCGACGTGGCCGAGCCGATCGGCAAAGCCCAGGGCGGCTTCTACGACGTGTTCAGCGCGAGCGCGAAAGTGGGCGGCAAGTGGCTGTCGATGCCGCACGGCGTGGGGGCGAACGCGATCGCGTATCGCCGATCCTGGCTCGACGAGGTCGGGGCGAAGGAGTTTCCGAAGACGTGGGACGAGTATCGCGAAGTCGGCAGAAAGCTCAAGGCGAAGGGCAAGCCGGTCGGCCAGGCGCTCGGTCACAGCTTCGGGGATCCGCCGACCTTCGCCTATCCGTTCCTGTGGGACTTCGGTGGTGCCGAAGTCGACAAGTCGGGCAAGAAGGTCGCGATCAACAGCAAGGGCGCGATCGAGGCCGTGAAGTTCCTCCAGGCGTTCTGGAAGGACGCTTGCGACGAAGGCGGGCTGGCCTGGGACGACACCAACAACAACCGCGCGTTTCACGCGGGTGAGATCAGCGCGACGTTGAACGGCGCGTCGATCTACATCGTCGCCAAGCGCCAGAAGGACAAGATCAAGGACGAGAAGGGCGAGCCGCTCTTTTCGGACATCGAGCACGCGGCGCCGATGCCGAAAGGGCCCGGCGGCCAGTTTGCGCTCTACGTGCCCTTCCAGCACTCGGTCATGAAGTACAGCAAGAACCCGAAGCTCGCGAAGGATTTCCTCAAGTGGCTTCATCAGGACGCGAATTACGGCAAGTGGTTCGAGATCAACGAAGGCTATAGCGTCGGGTCCACGAAGAAATGGGAAGAGCACCCGATGTGGTCGAAGATCGACAAGCCGCTGCAGGTTTTCCGCAAGGCCGCGCGTGCGGCGAATATGCTCGGCTATCCCGGCCCCGCCACCGCCAAAGCCACCGAGGCCTACACGAAGTACATCATCGTCGACATGTTCGCCAAGGGCGTGCAGGGCACGAAGGCCGAGGACGCCGTGAGATGGGCCGAGGCCGAGCTGAAGAAGATCTACGAGGGCTAGACCATGACGACGATCAGGATGAGCCGACGGACGTTTCTGAAGACGACGGGCGCGGCAGCGGTGGCGACGGCGGCGGGCCGCGCGCCCGCCTTCGCGCAGGGCAGCAGGCTGCACGTCCTGCGCTGGGTGGACTTCATCCCGGCCTGTGACGTCGAGCTGAAGAAGCAGGCCGGCGAGGCCAGCAAGCTGCTCGGCGCCGAGGTGCAGTTCGAGTTCATCAACGCCAACGACCTGCAGCCGCGCATCACGGCGTCGATCCAGTCGCAGAGCGGGCCCGACATCATCCACATGCTGCACAACTGGCCGCACCTCTACGAGAACGGCCTGCTCGACGTCAGCGACGTCGCGGCGTGGCAGGCGAAGGACCAGGGCGGCTTCTACGCGCAGTCCGAGACGTACACGAAGGTCGGCGGCCGGTTCATGGCCCTGCCCCACAGCATCGTGCCGGGTCTCATCGCCTACCGGAAGTCGTGGTTCGACGAGATCGGCGTCACGACCTTCCCGAAGACCTACGACGAGCTGCGGGCCGTGGGCGGCAAGCTGAAGAAGAAGGGGCATCCCTACGGCCAGACGCTCGGTCACACCTTCGGCGACGCGCCGGCGTGGGCGTATCCGCTCATGTGGAACTTCGGCGGCATGGAGACCGATCGCGGCGGCAAGACGGCCATCGACAGCAAGGGCTCGGTGGAGGCCGTCAAGTTCATGACGGCGTTCTGGAAGGACGCCTGCGACGAGGGCGGCCTGGCCTGGGACGACACGAACAACAACCGCGCCTTCCTGGGCGGCGAGATCTGCGCCACCCTCAACGGCGCCTCGATCTACATCGCCGCCAAGCGCGGCCAGGAGAAGATCAAGGACGAGCGCGGCGAGCCGCTGGTGCGCGACATCCAGCACGCGCGGCTGCCGGCGGGCCCGGCGGGCTCGTGGAGTTACCACACGGCCTTCGCGCACGGGGTGATGAAGTACACGAAGAACC
>QHSB01000673.1 GCA_003220335.1 Candidatus Rokuibacteriota bacterium | reverse complement strand
TTCACCCTCCAGTTGTCAATGATCCGATGGAGATTGATCTCTCCTCCCGCCAGATACACATCCCGGGCGTTCAAGACCTCGATGCTCTGGTCCGAGACGTACTGGGCGAGGTCGGGAACGGCCCGGTCCAATGCCTGCCAGACCTCCGGCTCGGTGAGCGGCTCGGACACGACCCACGCACAGAACTCGTCAGCTTCGAGACCGGCCTTGAAGAAGGGGAGCAGGGTCTCCAGCAGGTCGTCCCTGGTCTCGTAGAAGTGGCAGAAGTGGGTACCCCACGGCATCTCGCCCACCGGCTCGATTCCGGTATTCCGTAGCGCGGTCGTCATGACTGACCTCCCCCAGGGCGAGCGCGCGATGCACGTTGAGAGCGGTTCACCTCGTCGATGCGCCCGAGGATCTGTCTAAACAGGCGCTGTGTCAAATGGAGTCGTCAACCCTCACGGCGGTCGACTTGACCGAGCAAAAAGACCAGCCCCTCCGATACTGTCGGGTGAGTGAAAATCGCATCGCGCAACATCGTAAAGGGCATCCGCCCGACCATCGCGGTTTGGACGGCGGCCATCAGTTCGCTCGCCTCGACACCGAACGCGGTGAATCCCAGGATCTCGTCGCTCCGCGCGCCGATCAGCACTTTCAAGAAGCCGCGCGGCTCGGACACCGTCCTCGTGCGCAGCACATCCGCCATCGGCATCCTGGCCAGACGATATTCGACCCCGTCGCGTCGCGCCTCTGATTCATTTCGCCCCACGCGCGCAAGCTCCGGATCGGTGAACATACAGAACGGCACGAGGCGATCCTTCGTGGTCCGATTGCCGCCGTTCAGGTTGTCATGCACGACACGAAAATCGTTATAGGCGGCGTGCGTAAATTGCGGACTGCCCGCACAATCGCCCATCGCCCAGACGCTGGCAGCGGCCGTCTCCAGCCGCTCGTTCACCCTGATATAGCCATGCTCATCGAGCTCGACTCCGGCCTGCTGAAGTCCGATCCCATCGGTGTTCGGCGTCCGGCCCGTCGCGACGAGGAGATCGGTGCCTTCGACAATTCGCTCGCCCTGTCCGTCCTTGGCATGGATCCTGATGCTCTCGGCAGAACGCCCCTCGACCCGACGGATTTCGGTACCGAGCAACACCTCAATTCCTTCATCCTGAAACAGCTCGAGAAGCGCTGCGCCGACGTCGGGATCCTCACGGCCGGCAAGCTGTGGGCCGCTTTCGATCACGGTCACGTGCGAGCCGAACCGCCGCATCGCCTGCGCCAGTTCCAGGCCGACGTAGCCGCCGCCCATCACGATGAGGCTCGCCGGTACCCTGTCGAGATCGAGCGCCTCAATATGGGTCATCGGATTCGCCGCGGCGAGTCCGGGCACCTTTGGCATCGTCGCGCGCGAGCCCAGGACGAGGAACACGCGTTCGCCGAAGATCCGTCGGCTGCCGCCATCGTTGAGAGCGATCTCAACGGTTCTTGGAGCGACGAACCGGCCTTCGCCCATGATCAGGTCCACTCCGCTCGCCACCGTGCGCGCGACGTGCATCTGATGCAGCCCTTCGACCAGATGTTCGGACACGACCCGCCGAGCCACCTCCGTTCGACCATCGCGGTCCGATGACCCGCCTTGGCCATCGTCCAAGCGAGGTACTTACCCGCCTCTCCGCTCCCCAGAACGAGGATTTCGAACTGCTCAACGTCCGACACCGGGCCCGTCCGATTACTCAAGAGATGTCCTCGTTGCATGTTCCTTCTGTGGACTGTGTCTTGTGCTCGAAGCCCCCAAGGAATGCCTTGGCGATGTCCTGCTTGAAGTTCACGCGTGGATACTCTGCGACCACGCTCGTCCGGAGATTTTCGGGAAACGTCTCGTATCCGATACCGAGGACATCCAGACCTACTCCGTTGTACAAGAGCTCCACCTCCAACGGCTTGTAGGCTGCGATCCCGGGTGTTGTGTGGAGAGCAATGGCGTCCCAGGCGGTCTGGATCCGAGCGGTGGGCACACCACGATGTTCGAGGAACTGACGAACAGCATTCGCACTGTCGACTTCAAAACGATCCGTCGCGCTGCTGAACGTCTCGAGCAAGCCGAGGTCGTGGAATGCGGCACAGATGAAGACAAGCTCCGCATCGAACTTCTGGCAGGATGACCTTGGGGCGGCGGAAGGTCGGCGCGTCCTCCGAGTCGCTCGTCGACATCTTGGGGAATCTCCTTGTATGCTGCGGCTACTTCGTGCCGCCCTCCACGTCGTTCCACGAGTACACCGCCACATGGTAGGACGCCGCCTGGGCGTTGACGGGAACCTTCACGTCGAAGTACCCCCGGCCCTCCGCGGGCACGCTCTCGAGCATCCGCTCGAAGTAACTCCCGACCTGCTTGCCCGACGCATCGAGCTCACTGATGTGCAGCTGGACCTCATCGGCAGCCCTGCCCTTGTCGCTGTAGACGTACCCGGTGATCCTGGTCTTGCCATGTCCGTCCGGCTTGGCGCTCCAATCGACCCGGAAGAACTCGGCGCCGAGGCTCTCCTGCAGCTGCACATCTTGGAGGCTGTCCGCGCCCGCCATCCGGACCCCCATGCCCGGCACCGCCGCCGTGAGCCCCGTGCCCAGCATCACTGCCAGCACCGTCCCCGTAACGAGCGATCCCTTGTGATTCATCTGCCCTCCTGTTTTTTCGGTGCATTGCACCAAACTTGGTTTTGTGACGCCGGAAGGAATTCGAGCGGCCCGCTGCGTCGCAGTTTGCGCAAGAACGGGATAGCGGGACTTCCGCCCGGAAGATCGCGATATCGACTGTAACCTCCCGCGTCCACGGGAGCATCTAAGTGACAGAAGGCGTCGGTCGATCGACCGGTACATTGATTACTTCGGTAGCGGCACCTCGGACCTCGCGCCCCTCAACGACGATCGGGAGATCTGACGATGATTCGGCGGTGCTCGATCGTGATGGCGTCGCTGATACTCGCCGTGGGCGTGGCCGGCGGTGTGTGGGCCGGGATGCCGGCCGATCAGGTTCGCTTGCAGATCGAGCGAATCGTCAAGGTCCTCGCCGATCCCGGCTTGAAGCGCCCCGGGCACGAGCAAGTGCGTCACGCCGCGGTCGGCAAGATCGTCGAAGAGACTTTCGACCTCGGGGAGATGACACGCCGGACCCTGGGGCCGCACTGGCAGGGCCTCACGGAAGCCGAGCGGGCTGAGTTCGTCACGCTCTTCGGCGATCTCCTGGATCGGGCCTATTTCAGCAGGATCGCCGCCTATAACGGCGAAAAGATCACCGTGCTCGGCGATTCGATCGACGGCGAGCTGGCGACGGTGCGGACCCGGATCGTCACCCAGCAGGGCGTGGAGGTCCCGGTGGATTACCGGATGCTCCATCGTGGGGACCGCTGGGTGGTCTACGACGTCTCGATCGAAGGCGTGAGCCTCGTGGCCAACTACCGGGCGCAGTTCAACAGGATCATCCAGACATCGTCCTACCAGGCGCTCGTCGACAAACTCAGGGCCAAGCGCGGATAGTCCTCGTCCCGCGCCCGGGCCCCACGCGGTACTCTCCACGGATGATATCGTGACCGCGAAGGACTGAGAGGACCTCCATGGTCTGGGGAATGACGCTCGCGACGTTCACCGCCGTGCACGTGGTCCTGAGTCTCGTGGCGATCGGCGCCGGATTCGTCGTCATGACCGGCCTCCTGGGTGGAAGAGACCGCGGCGGGTGGACCGCGCTCTTCCTCGTCACCACGGTGGCCACCAGTGTCACCGGGTTCGGGTTTCCGGTCGATCACCTGTTGCCATCGCACGTGGTCGGCATCGTCTCGCTCGTGGTTCTGGCGGTGGCGATCCTCGCGCGCTACGGTCTGCGCCTGCGGGGCGCATGGCGCCTGGTCTACGTCGTCGGCGCCGCGCTCGCCCTCTACCTGAACGTGTTCGTCGGCGTCGTCCAGGCGTTCCTCAAGGTGTCCGCGCTGCACGCGCTCGCTCCCCAGCAGACGGAGCCGCCATTTCTGGTCGCGCAGCTCGTGGTGCTGGCGCTGTTCATCGTCCTCACCGTCCTCGCGGCAAAACGATTCCGTCACGAATCGAGCACTCACGTCTCAGCGCGCCTGTAGCCCGCCTCCGACGTTCGCGTAGAGCACCACCACGGAGCGCGCGTGGGCCCGATACGTGGAGCTGTGCACCGGCCGGGTCGCCGGCCACGGCACGATGTCGTTCGGGGAGTCGAGGGCCGTGTCGATCCAGCGGCGCCATGGCCCTGGGTCCTCGGCACCGATCGACGGCAGCTCGAAGTCCAGCGGCTCACGGTAGGCGTTGAGGATCATGTGGACCAGCAACCGGGTATTGCGGACCTCCGCGGTGACCGCCAGGCTGTGCGACGACTCCTGCCAGTCGGGCTGGTGCAGTTTCACGCCGTGCCAGGCACGATGCGCCTCCCGGAGCAGCTGATCCAGGCTCACGTGCGGCTGTTCGGGCTCCATCTCTCGCAGCAGCCGTCGTCCGTTCAGCAGCGTCAGGAACCGGTGCACGTCCGCGTGCTTCGCGACGAGCGTCCAGTCGAACCAGCTCGTTTCGTTGTCCTGGCAGTAGGCATTGTTGTTGCCCCGCTGGGTGCGGCGCACCTCGTCGCCCATGAGGATCATGGGCATGCCGATCGACAGCAGCGTGACGGTCAGGAAGTTCTTCACCTGCCGATTACGAAGCGTCTCGACGATCGGGTCATCCGTCGGACCTTCGACACCACAGTTCCAGCTCCGGTTGTCGTCGGCGCCGTCGCGGTTGTCTTCGCCATTGGCCTCGTTGTGCTTGCCGTCGTAGGAGACGAGGTCGTTGAGGGTGAAGCCGTCGTGACACGTCACGAAGTTGACGCTCTGCTCGGCCTCGCGCTCCTTGTGGGCATAGATGTCGGGGCTGCCGGTCAGGCGGTCGGCCATGCGCGTCACCGTGCCCGGCTCGCCGCGGAAGAAGCTCCGGACATCGTCGCGGAACCGCCCGTTCCACTCTTGCCAGCTGTCGCCCACGAACGTGCCGACCTGGTACAGGCCGGCGGCATCCCAGGCCTCGGCGATGAGTTTTGTGCCCGCGAGCACCGGGTCCGACTCGATGTCCCACAGGACGGGCGGACTCGGCATCGGGTCACCCGAGGGGCCGCGCGAGAGCACCGAGGCGAGATCGAACCGGAAGCCATCCACGTGCATCGTCTCGACCCAGTAGCGAAGGCTGTCCACGGGATGTAGTAGGTCACGTTGTCGAGCCCGCGAAAGCTCAGCGTCGGTCCGTCGTGGTCGCCTTCGGCGGTGTGGTTGAAAACGACGTCGAGAATGACCTCGATGCCCGCGCGATGCAGCGCCTTGTCCATGTCGCGAAATTCGTCGATGGGCCCCAGCGGATCCTGTCGCGAGCTGTACGCCTGATGCGGCGCGAAGAACGAGACCGGCGAGTAGCCCCAGTAATTGACGAGTCCGGGCGGACAGTCCTGGGCGTCGAACTGGAACACGGGAAGGAGCTCGACGGCGGTGATCCCGAGATCGCGGAGATACGGAATCTTCTCGATGAGCCCGGCAAACGTGCCGCGCGTTTTCTCGGGCACGCCGGAGCTCGGATGGCGGGTGAACCCACGGACGTGCATCTCGTACACGATCGTGTGCGCCGAGGGCCGTCTCAGCGGCACGTCGCCCTCCCAGTCGTACGCGCCGCAATTCACCACCACGCTCTTCATCGCCGTGGCGCTGGTGTCGCTCGCTCTCTGCGCCGCCTCGCGGCGGTAGCCCGGCGGCACGGCCACACCGCGGCCGTAGGGATCGAGAAGGACCTTGGTCGGATCGAATCGCATCCCGGCTCCCGGCTCGAACGGTCCCTCCACGCGATATCCGTACAGCTGTCCCGAACGCACGCCGGGCACGAACACGTGCCAGTAGAAGTAGGTGCGGTTGGCCGTGGGGTCGAGGCGGATCACCTGCGAGGGCCGTGGGTCATCGACCCCTTCGAAGAGAAGGAGCTCGACCCCGGTCGCGTGTCTCGAGAACAGACTGAAGTTGACGCCTTCGTCAGAACACGTCGCTCCCAGCGGCGAGCTGCTGCCGGCGCTGATCACCGCCCCAGCTGTTCCCGGGCCACCGCAACCACACGATCCGGCTGGAATCCGAACTTCCTCTGCAGCTCCTTGAGCGGCGCGGACGCGCCGAACGTCTGCATGCCGATGACACGGCCGCGGCTCCCGACGTAGCGTTCCCATCCCAGCGTCGAGGCCTGCTCCACCGCGACACGGGCCGTCACGCCGGGCGGCAGCACGCTGTCGCGGTACTCCTGGGTCTGATGCTCGAAGATCTCCCACGATGGCATCGACACCACGCGCGCACGGATACCGTCGGCCCGCAGCTTCTCATGCGCCTCCACGGCGAGACTGACCTCGCTTCCGGAGGCGATCAGGATGACCTCGGGCTCGCCGCCGGGCGCGTCGGCGAGGACGTAGGCGCCCCGCGCGAGGCCGCTCGCGGCGGCGTACTTGTTGCGATCCAGGGTGGGCAGCGGCTGCCGCGACAGCGCCAGGACCGCGGGCACGTGGCGGAGCTGCATGACATAGCGGTACGCCTCGACGACCTCGTTGGCGTCGGCCGGCCGCAGGGTGATCAGCCCG
>QHSB01000081.1 GCA_003220335.1 Candidatus Rokuibacteriota bacterium | reverse complement strand
GAGGATGAACGAGAACTCTCCGATCTGGGCGAGCCCGACGCCGACCCGCGCCGCCGTCGCCCAGGGGTAGCCGAAGAGCCGCACGATGGCGAAGCGGATGACCGCCTTGCCCACGACGATCAACACGATGAGGGCGGCCAGCAGCGGCAGGTTGGCGGCCACGGCGAAGGGGTCGACCAGCATCCCGACGGTGACGAAGAACATCGCCACGAAGACGTCGCGCAGCGGCAGCAGGCGCGCGATGGTCTCGTGCGCGTAGTCGGAGGTGCTGATGATGAGCCCGGCCAGGAAGGCCCCGAGCGCGACCGACAGCCCCACCGCCTGCGTGAGGGCGCCGGTGCCGAGCCCGATGGCGAGGACGACGAGCAGGAACAGCTCGTCGTTCTGCGTTCGCGCCACGCGGCGCATGAGGGCCGGGACGACGCGCGCGGCCAGGAACAGGGCGGGGACCAGCACGAGCGCCGCCTTGCCGAACGCGATCGCCACCGCGATAGGCCGCTCGGTCACGCCCGCGCCCAGCGCGGGCAGCAAGACCGTCAGCGCGACCACGGCGAGGTCCTCGACGAGCGAGATGCCGATCATGACGCGGCCGTGGCGCGTGTGCAGCTCGCCGCGGTCCATGAGCAGCCGGACCAGCACCATCGTGCTGGCCACGGAGATGACGAGTCCGATGACGAGCCCCTGCCCGGGCGGCCAGCCGAGCACGACCCCGGCGCCGGCGCCGAGCGCGGCCGTGAGCACGATGCCCAGCGGTCCGCCGAGCAGCGCGACCCACCGGACGCGCAGCAGGTCGCGCAGCGAGAACTCGATGCCGACCGAGAACATCAGCAGGACGACCCCGATCTCGGCGAACAGCTCGAAGGTGTGGGTGTCGGACACGGTGGGCCCTGGCGTGAAGCGGCCGACGAGAATGCCGCCCACGACGTAGCCGAGGATCAGCGGCTGGCGGGCGAGCCACGCCAGCGCGCCGCCGGCGACGGCGGCGACGATGACCCAGGCGAGGTCACGGAAGAAACCGGGGTCGCTGGTCATCGGATGCGCCGAAGGTAACACGGTACAATTGGCGGCCATGGCGCCGCCGATCCGCGTGCTGATCGCCAAGGTCGGGCTCGACGGCCACGACCGCGGCGTGAAGATCGTGGCACGCGCGCTCCGCGACGCCGGCATGGACGTCGTCTACACCGGCCTGCACCGCACGCCCGAAGAGGTCGTCGCGGCCGCCGTCCAGGAGGACGTCGACGCGATCGGCATCAGCATCCTCTCCGGCGCCCACCTCACGCTCGTGCCCCGGATCGCGCAGCTGCTCCGCGAGCATCAGGCGGAGGACACCGTGCTCGTCGTCGGCGGGGTCATTCCCGACGAGGACGTGCCTGCGCTCAGGGCGTGCGGCGTGTCCGATGTGGTGCTGCAGGACACGCCGCCCGACGAGGTCGTGCGGCGCGTGCGCGAGGCGGTCGCCGCGCGGCCGCGAACATGACCACGCCGGCCGCGCCGTCCTGGCCCCCGCGCTACGATCCGGTGTGGCGGCCGGCGCCGGACGCCGAGTACTGGGCGCCCGAGCTCGAGTGCGCCGATCCGAAAACGCGCGACGAGATCGTGCTCGCCAAGCTTCGCGCCCAGGTGCAGTACGCGTGGGAGCGCAGCGCCTTCTATCGCCGCCGCTGGGAGGCCGCCGGTGTGGCGCCGGCGACACTGCGCACGCTGGCGGATCTCGCGAGGTTTCCGGTCGTGGAGAAGGCGGACCTGCGTGCCGCGCAGGCGGCCGCGCCACCCTTCGGCGACTATCTCTGCCTCGAGCCGCGCGAGATCGCGCGCATCCACGGCAGCAGCGGCACCACCGGCCGCCCCACGGTGTTCGGCGTCGGCCGCGACGACTGGGAGCGCATCGGCGAGGCCCACGCGCGCGTCCTCTGGGCCGCGGGCCTACGGCCCGACGACCGCGTCTTGATCGCGTCGTTCTTCAGCCTGTACCTCGGCTCGTGGGGCGCGCTGAAGGGCTGCGAGCGGCTCGGCGCCGCCGTGTTCCCGTTCGGCGCCGGGGTGCCGGGCCAGACGCTGATGGCGGTCCAGTGGGCGCGCGACCTCCGACCGACGGCCTTCTACGGCACGCCGTCCTATGCGCTGCACTTCGCGGAGACCGCGCGCCGCGAGGGCCTCGAGCCGCGCGACTTCGGCTTCCGCACGCTGTTCTTCTCCGGCGAGCCCGGCGCCGGCATCGCGGCCACCAAGCGGCTCATCGAGGACACCTTCGGCGGCGCGTGCATCGACATGGGCAGCATGGCCGAGATGACCCCGTGGATGACGAACGGCGAGTGCCGGCGGCGCACCGGCATGCACCTCTGGCAGGACATCGTCTACACGCAGGTCTGCGATCCCCAGACGTTCGCGCCCGTGCCGTTCGGCGGCGAGGGCACGCCCGTCTACACGCATCTCGAGCGCACGTCGCAGCCGATGATCCGCCTCGTCTCCGGCGATCTCGCGCGCTGGACCGACGAGCCGTGCCCGTGCGGGCGCACGTACCCGCGCCTGCCACTGGGTCTCTACGGGCGGATCGACGACATGTTCATCGTGCGCGGCGAGAACATCTATCCGGGCGCGATCGAGGACACGCTGCGCGCCATCGAGGGCTTCGGCGGCGAGTTCAGGGTGATCGTCTCGCGGCGCGAGACGATGGACGAATTGCTCGTGCGCGCGGAGTACGCGGCGAGCCACGCCGCCGAGGCGCCCCGCGCCGCCCTCGCCGCGCGCATGAAGGAGCGGCTGCGCGCGCGGCTGGGGGTCACCCCGCTGATCGAGCTGGTGCCGGAGGGCGCGCTGCCGCGCACGGAATTCAAGGCGCGCCGGGTCATCGACGATCGAGATGTCTACAAGAAAGGCATCACGCACTCTTAGCCCGACCGTCGGGCGGCGGAGCCCCGCGAAGCCGCCCCGACGCCAAATGAGGAAGAAGCTATGTTTGATCCCGAGGCGATCGATCGAATCCGCACGGAGCGGCAGGCATGGGAGGCTCGCGAGCTGGCGGAGTTCGTCGGGCGCCAGCCCGAGGCCCGTTCCGAGTACCGCACGGGGTCGGGTCTGCCCGTGCAGCGCATCTACACGCCCGAGGACGTCGCCGACACGCCGTGGAGCGACATCGGGTGGCCGGGACGCTGGCCGTTCACGCGCGGGCCCTACCCGACGATGTACCGCGGCCGGCTCTGGACGATGCGGCAGATCGCGGGTTTCGGCACCGGCGAGGACACGAACGGCCGCTTCAAGTACCTCATCGCGCAGGGACAGACGGGGCTGTCGTGCGACTTCGATATGCCGACGCTGATGGGCTACGACTCGGACGATCCCCGGTCGCTCGGCGAGGTGGGACGCGAGGGCGTGGCCGTCGACACCATCGAGGACGTCGAGGCGCTCTTCGCGGGGATCGATCTCGAGACGATCTCCGTCTCGATGACGATCAACCCGACCGCCTGGATCCTGCTCGCCATGTACATCGCGGTCGCGCAGGCGCGCGGCTTCGACCTCAACCGCCTCTCGGGCACCGTGCAGGCCGACATCCTCAAGGAGTACGTCGCGCAGAAGGAGTGGATCTTCCCGATCCGCCCGTCGCTGCGGCTGATGCGCGACATGATCGTGTTCTGTGCCGAACGCATGGCGCGCTACAACCCGGTCAACATCAGCGGCTATCACATCTCGGAGGCGGGGGCGACGTCGGTGCAGGAGGTCGCCTTCACCATGGCCAACGGCATCGCCTACGTCGAGGAGGTTGTCAGGAGTGGGGTGGCCGTGGACGCCTTCGCGCCGCGGCTGGCCTTCTATTTCGTCGCCCAGGCCGACTTCTTCGAGGAGGCGGCCAAGTTCCGCGCGGCCCGCCGCGTGTGGGCCAGGATCATGAAGGAGCGCTTCGGCGCCACCCGGCCGGAGTCGATGCGCCTGCGCTTCCACTGCCAGACGGCGGCGGCCACGCTCACGCGCGCGCAGCCGATGAACAACGTCGTGCGCACCGCGCTGCAGGCGCTATCGGCCGTGCTGGGCGGCGCGCAGTCGTTGCACACCAACGGCCTGGACGAGGCGTACGCCATCCCCTCCGAGGAGGCGATGAAGCTGGCCTTGCGAACGCAGCAGATCATCGCGGACGAGACGCGCGTGCCCAACGTCGTCGACCCCCTCGGCGGCTCCTATTACGTCGAGGCGCTCACCACGCGCATCGAGCGCGAGGTGCTCGCGATCCTGAAAAACGTGGACGAGATGGGGGGTACCGTCGCCGCCATCGAGGCCGGCTGGTTCCAGCGGGAGATCGCCGACTCGGCCTACGCGTTCGCGCGCCGCAAGGCCTCCGGCGACGCGCCCGTGATCGGGGTCAACAAGTAC
Organism: Candidatus Rokuibacteriota bacterium; assembly: GCA_003220335.1. Taxonomy (GTDB): domain Bacteria; phylum Methylomirabilota; class Methylomirabilia; order Rokubacteriales; family CSP1-6; genus AR12. Next base: position 41,207 of record QHSB01000081.1, on the reverse strand, counting down.
GTCGAACCGGCCACCGCCGCCGCGGACATGCCGATTCACCGGGTGCCCCCCGAAACCGAGGCCCGCCAGGTGGCCCGGCTGCGCGCCGTGCGCGCCCGGCGTGACGAGCGTGAGGTCGCGGGGCTGCTGGACCGCCTCGCGCGGGCGGCGTCGGACCCCGCCGCCAACCTCATGGAGCCGACCATCGCCCTGGTCCGGGCAAGGGCATCGATGGGGGAGATCGTCAACCGCCTCCGCAACATCTGGGGCTCCTACGTCGAGAAACCGGTGTTCTGACCCCGACAACCCCGGTGCGGGCAACCCGGCCATTCTGCTATTCTGATCAAGCAGATTTCAGCCACCGGGGAGGGACTTTGGCGGTCCAGGACTCCGTTCTGGTGTTGCAGGAAAGGCTGGCCAACGAGCAGAAGCTCGTCCAGCTGATCGACCGGATCCACTCCGCCAAGACCCTGGACACGATCTTCATCGAGATCCAGGGTGAGATTCTCGCCTTCCTCGCCGCCGACCGCCTGACGCTCTACGCGGCGGACATGGAGAAGAAGGAGCTCTACTCGAAGTTCCTCGCCCTGGACACGGTCAGGGAGATCCGGCTCCCGGTCAACGAGAGCTCGGTGGCGGGCTTCGTGGCCACCAGCCGCCAAACGGTCAACATCGCCGACGCCTACGACACCGGCGAGCTCACCAAGATCAACGCCAAGCTGCGGTTCGACTCGTCCTGGGACAAGAAGACCGGCTACCGCACCACGCAGATCCTCGGCATGCCGATCCTGCACGAGAACCGGGTCGTCGGCGTGATGCAGCTGCTGAACAAGAAGAAGGGCGGCCGGTTCACCAAGGACGACGAGCTCAACGTCGCGCGCATCGCCAAGACGCTGGGCGTCGCCTTCCACAACCAGCAGCAGCTCGGTCAGCGCCGCGGGACGAAGTTCGACTACCTGCTCGCCCAGGGGCTCATGAGCCAGGACGACATCAACACGGCCATCGCCGCCGCCCGTCACAAGAACACCGACGTCGAGGCGATTCTGATGGACCAGTACAAGATCCCCAAGGGTGAGCTGGGGGCGTCGCTGAGCCAGTTCTATCGCGTGCCCTTCATCGAGTTCAGCGAGCGGGTCATTCCGTCGCCCGAGCTCCTGAGGGACCTCAAGCTGGAGTTCCTGAAGCGCAACCTCTGGCTGCCGCTCAAGCGCGAGCACGACGGCTCGACCGTCGTGCTGATCGACAACCCGCAAGACATCCAGCGCGTCGACTCGATCCACCAGGTCATGCGCGGTCACAAGGTCCAGCTGGCCGTCGGCCTCAAACACGACATCCAGCAGTTCCTGGCCGCGGTCGGCGGCGAGGGCGGCAGCGGCCCGCGCGGCAGCATGAGCGACATCCTCTCCGATCTCGGCAACGAGGCGGCGGCCGAGAAGGAGATGGACGCCGGCGGCTCGGAGGTCGACGAGAACGACAGCGCGGTCATCCGGCTCGCCAACCAGGTGATCGTGGACGCGTTCAAGGCGCGCGCCTCGGACATCCACATCGAGCCGTACGGGTCGCAGAAGGACACGATGATCCGGCTGCGCGTCGACGGCGCGTGCAACGAGTACCAGCGCGTTCCCGGGGCCTTCCGGCGCGCCCTCGTCGCCCGCATCAAGATCATGGCCATGCTCGACATCGCCGAGCGCCGCAAGCCGCAGGACGGCAAGATCAAGTTCAAGGTACCGGACGGCCGCGAGATCGAGCTGCGCGTGGCCACCGTGCCGACCCAGGGCGGCAACGAGGACGTCGTCATGCGGATCCTCTCGGCCAGCGAGCCGATCCCCATCGACAAGCTCGGCATGCTCGACCGCAACCTCAGGGAGATGAAGGCGGCGGCCGAAAAGCCGTACGGGCTGATCCTGTGCGTGGGGCCGACCGGCTCGGGCAAGACGACGACCCTGCACTCCGTGCTCGGCTACATCAACAAGCCGGAGCGCAAGATCTGGACGGCCGAGGATCCCGTCGAGATCACGCAGTACGGCCTGCGGCAGGTGCAGGTGCAGCCGAAGATCGGCTTCACGTTCGCGCAGGCCATGCGCGCGTTCCTGCGCGCCGATCCCGACGTGATCATGGTCGGCGAGATGCGCGACGAGGAAACGGCCGAGACGGGCATCGAGGCCTCGCTGACCGGTCACCTCGTCTTGAGCACGCTGCACACGAACAGCGCGGTGGAGACGGTCATCCGGCTTCTCGACATGGGTCTCGATCCGTTCAACTTCTCCGACGCGCTGCTGGCCGTGCTGGCCCAGCGTCTCGTGAAGCGGATCTGCACCGAGTGCAAGGAGGAGTACCACCCCGACGAGGACGAGTACGCCGAGCTGGAGCACGCCTTCGGCGGCAAGGAAGAGACGGCGAAGTTCGGCATCGACTACAACGACGACTTCGTGCTCTTCCGCGGCAAGGGCTGCGGCAACTGCAACAACTCCGGATACCGCGGGCGCGCCGGCATCCACGAGTTGCTGGTGGCCAACGATGGCATGAAGCGCCTGATCGCCAACAAGGCGCGCGTGGTGGAGATGGTCACCACGGCCAAGGCCGACGGGATGACCACCCTCGTCCAGGACGGCATTCTCAAGGCGCTCGACGGCCTCACCGACGTCAAGCAAGTCAAAGCCGTCGCCATCAAGTAGCGGGTAGCGGGTGGCGCGACCCGCGCCGCTGCGGGGCGGGGCCCGGGCGGGGCTCGTTCGACCACGCAAATCGACTCTACGCAGCGCCTGTCAGCGAGCCACGTTATCCGGCCGGAACCGACGCCGTACCCAGAAGACACGGCGAGGTAAGGATCGCGCGCCTTTCGATTTGAAGCGGACCGCGCGTCAGGAGGGCGGCGACTCGGCGTCCGTGCCGGCGGCTTCGGTCAGCAGCGTCCAGTCGTCGGGCGGATCGGCGGGGGGCCGCTGCTTGGGCTCGGTGGTCACGACGCGGCCGCGGCTCGGCGAGAACCACTCCCAGCGGTCGGCGGGCGCGCCGGCCTCGGCGGCGGTGCCCATCTCGGGCCCGACCTCGCCTTGGGTGGCGCGGTCGGCCTTCCGCTGCAGCTTGGCCTCGTGGCGGGTCTTGCGGATTTCTTCCTTGCGGCGGCGCTCGAAGCCGTAGTTCCGGCGCGGGCTCAGCGGAGGGTCCCCATAAGCAGTCTCACGATATCCGATCTTCTCATGTCAGCTCCCGTGGTTTCACGTCCTTGAAGGTGATCCATAACATCAGGTCGTACACGATCTTGAGGCCGCCGCCCAGCACGAAGGGCGCGGCCAGCGCCACCGAGGCCATCACCCAGCCGGTCACGCTGGGGCTGACCGCCTGCGCCACCGTCCGCCAGAGCGTCGTCGTGGTCGCCGCCGCCTCGCGCTCGTGGTCCTCGACCACGGCCATCAGGTAGGCCTGGCGCGTCGGCACGTCCATCTGCGACAGCAGCTGACGGGCGTAGAGCAGCGCGACGGCCACCCACGCGGTGGGCGCGGCCGCGATGGCGACGAGGAAGACGTTCGAGACGAGGTGCGAGACCACCATCGTGTTCAGCAGCCCGAACCGGCGCGCCGCGCGCGAGGCCAGCAGCAGGGAGGCGGCCGTCACGAGCTGCGCGCCGAGAAAGATCTGGCCGAGCGCCTCGAGGCCGAGCCCGTAGCGCTCGTGCAGGAAATAGGCGACGAGCGACTGGAGCACGAAGCCGCCGGCGAACGAGTCGAGCGCAAACAGCGCCGCGAGTCGGCGGATGAGGGCCGACGAGGGTCCGGCACCGGCGGGCACGCGCGGCGCGGGGACGGCGGCGGGCAGCCGCGCGTAGAGCACGGCCTGCACGACCGAGGCGGCCAGGAAGATCGCGAAGAGCGCGCGCGGAGCGGTCAGGCCCACGATGGCGGCGCCGAGCCCGCCCGCGGCGTAGCCGAGCAGGTTGTAGAGGCTCAGCACCGTCGTGCGACGCGTGCCCGTCACCGCGCGTGCGACGACGACTTGCTCGATCGAGAGGAAGGGGCCGGTCTCGCCGGTGCCGACGGCCACGTTGCCGATCATCGCCGCGAGCACGACAACCCACGGATGCTCCGAGACGAGCAGCAACGCGGCGGCGAGGACGGAGAGCAGGGCGAGGGCGCCCAGGGCCGCCCGCGCGCCCAGGCGCTCGGCCGGACGCCGCACCGCCCACGTCAGCGCGGCGCTGCCGCCGAGTGTGCACGTCACCGCCAGCCCGACGCCCCGGGCGTCCATTCCGTGCTCGGCGAGGTACACGGGCAGCAGGATTCCGAGGAACCCGTAGCAGAACGTCCGGACCGACTTGGCGAGCAGGACCGCGGCGATCGGGCTCAAATTGGGACTTGACAACTACTCAACTTGTGTTGAGTATATGAGTCCCACAACGGAAGACGCAGGAGGTCGCTCACATGAACCCGGTAGAGCGGTTGCTGCAGCAAGAGGTCACCCACTTCGTCGATCGACTGGCCTCGTCGGTCCCGCCGGACGGTGTCACGTCCCACGTGCTGACGACGGCCGTGCGCACGCGTCTGGACGAGGCCGAAGCGCAACTGGCCCAGGCCCGCGCCTCGCTGATGGAAGGCTACGGTCGCTGGCGCCGCGCGCTCGAGGATGTCGAGAATCTCTGGGCGGTCGCGGCCTGGCGGTCAACTGCGGCCGAAGAGGCGAGCGAGCACCCCGCGCCGCTCGCCGCCTGACGACGCGGGCTCGGCCAAGAACCGCGCGCTGAGCGTCTCGAAGCGCTGCCAGTAGTCCGGCAAGGCGCGTGCGCGGGCGACCTGGGCAGCGAGCAGCCGGGCCTCTTCGGTGTCGGCGCCGCCGCGGGCGCGCCGCGCGTCGGCGGCGGGCACCTCCGCGTCGAGCACGCGCAGGAAGGCCAGGACGTGCTGCGTATACTCCGCGCGGTCGGCGGCGTTGTCGGAGACGGGCGCGGGAAGGCCGCGCGCCTGGCGCACACGCACGAGCGCGTCGAGGCACACGAAGTCGATCGCCTCCTCGAGGCGCTCGCGGACTTCGTGCTCGATGCGGGTATCGAGGTCGTGCGCGCGGTCGGGATGCCGGAAGGGCATCAGGCGAGCATCGCCGTCAGCCCGGTGGACAGCGGTACCGGCACCAGGCCGAACGTTTCGTAGAAGGCGCCCGGTTCGCAGGTGTTCTCCTCCTCGAGCATGAGGAGCTGATCGGGCGTCAGGGGATAGCCGGGGAAACGGTGAAGCACGCTGGTCGCCGCGCGTACGAGGCCCAGCGGCGCGTGCGCCTTCAGGGGCCGGCGGCGGCCCATCGCGGCGGCGACGCGGTCGAGCAGATCGACCATCGTCACGGGCTCGGGTCCGCCGACGTCGTACGTGTGCTTCACGCTCGCGTCGAGGGCGAGCGCGCGGACGAAGCCCTGGGCGACGTGCGCGACGGGCACCGGCTGCAGGCGCTGGCGCCCGGTGCCGATGACCGGCACGACCGGCAGGCGCTCGATCATGCCCGCGAGCATCGAGACGAAGCCATCGCCGCGACCGTAGATGATCGACGGCCGGAAGATCGTCCACGGGATCGGGCTCGCGCGCACCACCTCCTCGGCCGCCCACTTGGTCCGGTGGTAGCGCGAATGCGCCCCCACTCGCGTGCCGAGCGCGCTCATGTGCACGTAGCGCCGTGCGCCGACGGTGGCGGCGGCCTCGAGCACGTTGATCGTGCCCTGCGTGTGGACGCGCTCGAAGGTGACGCCGCTCGCGGGGTGCTCGCGGATGATGCCGACCAGGTGGATCACGGCATTGCAGCCGGCCATGCCCTCGTCCAGCGACTGCCGCGCCATCACGTCGCCCTCGACGCGCTCGATGGCGCCCAGGCCGCGCAGGTCGCGCTCCGAGCCGCGGCGGACCAGGCAGCGCACCGCATAACCCTCGGCCCCCAGCGCCTGGACGACCGCCCGACCTACGAACCCCGTGCCGCCCGTGACGAACACCCGTCGCATCGCCGGCGCCTGCATGCCCTTAGGATATCAATCTGCTCGCCGCCGGGTGATCCGATAAGAGTAAGATCGGAGCGTGCTCGTGGCGCTCCGTCCTGCCGTCCTCCTGGCCCTTTCGCTCGCGCTGGCGCTGACGTCTTCCTACGCGTCGGCGCAGGACTGGAGCGGGATCGACGAGGCCGCGCTCGAAGTGGTGGCCTCCGGCGAGATCCCCGGTGTCGTCGTGATGGTCGGACGGGGCGACGAGATCATCTATCGGCGCACGTGGGGCTTGCGGCGCGTGGTCCCGGAGCACGTCGCGATGACCGAGGACACGATCTTCGACGTCGCCTCGCTGACCAAGCCGCTCGGCACGACGCTGGCCGTGATGTCGCTCGTCGAGCGCGGCCAGGTGAAGCTCGACGCGCCGCTCGGCCGCTACCTGAGGGAGTTTCGCGGCCACGCCCACGAGATGGTGACGATCCGCCGGCTGCTCACGCACAGCGCGGGGCTGCCGGCCATCCCGCCCAACGGTAGCGTGAGCCCGGGCTTCCCCAAGGCGGCGGCGCTGCTCTCGAAGCTGCCGTTCGACTATCCGCCCGGCAGCGCGTTCCAGTACAGCGACACGGGCTTCCTGCTGCTGGGCGAGATGGTGCGGCGGGTTTCGGGCGCGCCGCTCGACCGCTACCTCGATCAGCACGTCTTCAAGCCGCTGGGGCTGCGCGACACGAGCTTCAACCCGTCCGGACGCGTGCGCGACCGCGTCGCGCCCACGGAGTTTGCCAACGGCCACCTCCTCGTCGGCGAGGTGCACGATGCGCGCGCGCGCGCGCTCGGCGGCGTGGCCGGTCACGCCGGCATGTTCTCGACGGCGTCCGACATCGCGCGGATCTGCCGCATGCTGGTCGGCGCCGGCACGCTCGAAGGCAAGCGCGTGTTCAAGTCGACCACGATCGCGACGATGCTGGAGCGCTCGCCCGAGGGCAACGGCAGCCGCGCGCTCGGCTGGGACGTGTCCAGCGCCTTCTCGCGCACGGCATCGCCGTACTTCCCGCCGGAGTCGGTGGGGCATCTGGGCTTCACCGGCACCTCGGTCTGGATCGATCCGCCCACGCGCTCGTACCTGATCCTCCTCACCAACCGCGTGCACCCCAGCGGCGGCGGCGCCAACGCCATCCGTGACCTGCGCACGCGCGTGGCCGCCGCGGCGGGCGCGGCCCTCTTCGTCCCGGAGCTGCCGACGAAGGTGGCGATGGGCGACTCCACCGCTCCCGCCGCCGACGGGGGCGAGGACGCCAAGCCGCCCCGCTCCGCCTCCGTGGTGCGCTCGGGCCTCGACGTGCTCGTCGCCCAGGACTTCGCGCCGATCGCCGGCTACACGGTGGGGCTGGTGACGAATCAGACGGGGGTCGATTCGCAGGGCCGCCGCGCGATCGACCTGCTGGCGGCGGCCCCGCGCGTGAAACTCGCCGCGATCTTCACGCCCGAGCACGGCCTCACCGGCGACGCCAACACCGAGGTGCCCCACGGCCGCGACCCGATCACGGGGCTGCCGGTGTGGAGCCTCTACGGCAGCACGCGCCGCCCGAACGGCGGCATGCTGCGCGGGCTCGACCTGGTCGTGTTCGACATCCAGGACGTCGGCGTACGCTACTACACGTACCTCACCACGCTCGTCTACGTCATGGAGGAGGCAGCGCGCGCGCGGATTCCCGTGCTCCTGCTCGATCGGCCGAATCCGATCAACGGGCGCGTGGTCGAGGGACCGCTGATGGATCCCGACCTCGGCTCGTTCACGGCGCCGCACCCGATTCCTGTGCGGACGGGCATGACCATCGGCGAGTTCGGGCGCATGGTGGCCATGGAGCGGAAGATCCCCGTGTCGCTCACGATCGTGCCGCTCGAGGGCTGGGAGCGCGGGCGCTGGTTCGACGAGACCGGGCTGCCGTGGGTGAATCCGTCGCCGAACATCCGCTCGCTGACACAGGCCCTGCTCTACTCCGGGATCGGCCTGCTGGAGTCGACGAATGTCTCGGTGGGGCGCGGCACGGAGCGTCCGTTCGAGGTCATCGGCGCGCCCTGGCTCGATCCGCACCGCGTGAGCGAGGATCTGAACGCCCTGCGCCTGAGCGGCGTGAGCTTCGAGCCCGTGGTCTTCACGCCGAGCAGCGACATCTACACGGCGGTGCCGTGCGGCGGCGTCCGCCTCGTGGTCACCGACCGGGAGGCGATTCGGCCGGTGACGGTCGGGCTGGCGATCGCCAGGACGCTACGGAGCCGTCACCGCGACCAGTTCAGACCCGAGGCGATCCAGAACCTCCTGGTGAACCGCGCGACGATGTGGGCCTTCTTGCGGAACGAATCGTTGGATCGGCTGGTGGCGTGGACCGAGATGGAGCGGAACAGTTTCCTGAACCGGCGGGCGTCGTACCTCATCTACAGATAAACCTCATCTACAGATAAACCTCCAGTTCCTTTGCGCTGGGTGTGACCTTCGATGTCCATTGTAGAGGGGGGCTGCGAGGCGCACCCCCCATGCCCCCCACGCAACGACCGTTCTAAGGCCCCCATGCCCCCTACGGAACCACGTCGTGAATTGATCGTTATGATCACGCTGAAAAAATAAAGGGCCGAGAGGGCCCCTGATGCCACGGAGCGGACAGCTGCGGGGGGAGGCGCTATCGATCGGTCGTCTCGATGATGCGTAGCTTCAGGTCGGGCTTGAGCTTGTCGCGGCGATCGGCGGGCACGGTGACCGTCGCGGGGTCACCGTCGCTGATGAAGCGCTCGTGCGGATGCTTGTCGAACCACGCGAGCCAGTAGGCGAGGTCGCGCGCGATGACCTGGATCCGCGGCAGCCGCAGCGGATCGAAGCCGCGCGCGAACGGCGACTGGGCGGTCCCGCCCGCCACCATGAGGATCGCGTCGTGCTCGTACACGGTGCCCTTGGCGCTGCCGCGCAGGGCCCAGCCGACCTCGCGCGGGTACACGCCGTGCGGCAGCGCGAGCGTGCGGATCTTGTACTCGGGCACGTAGCGCTGGATCCACTGCTGCGCCTCGGCGATCTGCACGCGTACGACCGCCTCGTCGTACTTGCCGAGGTTGGCGTGCCAGAGCGTATGGTTGCCGATCTCGTAGCCGTGGCTCACGAGGTACTGCAGCTTCCTGCCCTCGTGCTCCGGCTGGTTGAAGAGGCGATTGGGCTTGCTGGCGCCGGGCAGCACGTAGAACGTGGCGGCGCGACCGAAGTCCGGCTTTTCGCGCAGGAACGCCTCGAGGATTCCCACCGCGCACTTCGGGTCGATCTCCAGCGCGCCGTTGGTCTCGATGTAGCGGAACTGCCCCGGCGAGGAGTCGTCGAAGGTGAGCACGATCGGCGTCGTCCCGGCCGGCGCCATGATGCGGCCGTCGAGCAGCGCGTTCAGCGAGTGCAGGCGGTAGCCGCGCGCGTAGAGCGCCTCGAGGTCCTGTCGAAAGTTCTCGGGCGTGCGCGTCCAGCGGTCCTCGGGATAGTCGACCTTGTGGTACTCGAGGATCATCAGCCGTCCGAGCTCGTTGGCGGAGGGCTGATCCGCCCAGGCGAAGGCGGCGAACATCAGCGCGGCGGCCAGGAGCAGGACGGCGACGAGTGCCAGCCTCATCGCGCCGCCAGCGGGATCTTGGCCCGCAGCGCCCCGCCCGTGTAGTCGTTACGCGGGTTCCAGAGCATCCAGCCGCTGCTGCCCCCCTCGTCGGCCCCGCGGATCTGGTCGCGGATCTCCGATACGCCGAAGATCCGCCGGTCGAACGCGTAGTCCCTGAAGTCCTGCAGCCAGGGGCGCACGCGGGCCGGCGTGTGCGCCGCGCGCTGGCGGATCAGCCGCACGCTCTCGCGCACGACCGCGTAGGAGTTCTGGACCGGGTTGCGGAAGCCGGGGATGCCGACGTGGTAGCCGGAGGGATAGACCATCGGGCAGATGTAGTCGAGGTGCGGCGCCAGCTCCTCGATGCGCTGCCCGATGTCCGTGTCGTTCTCGTTGAAGGCCGTGTAGCCGAAGAGGTCGGCGGCCACGTACCCGCCGCGCGCGCCCAGCTCCTTGCGCGCGCGCTCGAGGAAGGCGGCGATGGTGGGCAGCCGCGTCGCCTTGCTCACCGGCTTGACGTACTTGGCGGCCTGCAGCTTGCCGTCGGTCGGGAAGCGCACGTAGTCGAACTGGACCTCGTCGAAGCCGCGCTCGATGGCTTCCCGGGCGAGGGCGATATTGTAGTTCCACACCTCTTCGCGGAACGGGTCGACCCAGGCGAGCCCCTCGCGGTCGACCCACGGCTTGCCGGTGCGCGTGTCCGTGACGGCCAGCTCCGGCCGCGCGGTGGCCAGGATGTTGTCCTTGAAGGTCACGATCCGCGCGATCGTGTACACGCCGCGCGCCTTGAGGTCGGCCATCATGCCGTCGAAGTCACGCAGCGTGGCGGGCCCCTGGGCGCCGATGGCCAGTGCCTGCTCGACGCGGGTCGGATAGATGATCCAGCCGCGGTCGCCCTTGACGTCGATGACCACCGCGTTCAGCTCGGTGCGCTCGACCAGGGCGAGCACGCGGCCGCGAATGCCGCGGTCGCCGAAGCCGAAGTAGGTGAGGTAGGCGGCCTTGATCAGCTGCGGCCGCATCACGAGTTCGAGCGGCCCCTTGAGCGGCGTGGGCTCGACGCTGACCTTCGCATAGCCAGGTCGCTTCACGATCAGCGTCGCGTCGGACGGCGGCGTCACCGAGAACGTGCCGTCGTCGCCGACCCGCGTCTCGACGCCGCCCGCGACCACGGAGGCGCCCGCGAGGGCCTGCCCATCCTGGTCCAGCACCTTGCCGGCCACCGCACCCGACCACGTGCCGCGCGGCCGCTCGGGCTTCGCGGGCTGGGGCGCGGGCCGGACGTCGGGCATGGGCCGCGCGGCTTCCAGCCGCGCGTCGGGCGTGAGCCTGACCGTCTGGAGCCGCCTTCCCCGCTCGGTCCGTCCTGGCACGCTCGGCGCGAGCTCCGGCCTGGCGACGGAGACGCCGGGCTTCGCCGACGTGTCAGCGCCCGATGGACGCCCAGGCGCAGAGGGCTCGGTCACGCCCGGGCTGATCGAGCCGACGATGCGTACGGGCGGCTCGAAATCGATGACGAGGCCGAGTCGCTCGGGTGCCAGGAGACCGTAACCGGAGAGAATGGCGGCTGCCAGCAGTCCCACCGTGTAACCGGCATCCCGCATGGGGCGAATTGTGGCGGGTCCGGTGGGTACTTCGAGCATTTCTTGCTCCGACAATAACGAAGCGGTGGAGACGCGCCAAGAAAAACTTTGCGTAGCGCGTTTTACGCTTTCACAAACACCGTACAATCGTCCGCCATGACACGTCAACTGCTGGCTTGCGAGGCGGCGGAGCGTCGTACGGAGACGCTCAACGGCCTTCGATTGCAGTTCTTGCAAATCGGCCCGAATGGTGCGCCGGCCATCTCCTTCCTCCATGGCGGCGCGGCGCACGCTCACTGGTTCGATCGGGTCATTCCGACGTTCGCGGACCGGTTCCACGCGATCGCCCTCGACCAACGGGGCCACGGCGAGAGCCAGTGGGCGACGCCGCCGGCCTATGCCACCGGGGATTTCGTCCGGGATCTGCTCGCGCTGATGGATCGGCTGGGTTTCCGGCGAATGACGCTGGTGGGTCATTCGATGGGCGGCCACAACGCGATGGCCTTCGCCGCGTGGTACCCCGAGCGCACGGCGGCTCTCGTCGTGGTGGACTCGCGGCCGTACCTGCCGCCCGACCGCGTCCAGCGCATGCGCGAGCGCGGTCAGCGACCGCCGCGCCTGCACGCCTCCGAGGAGGCGGCGGTGGCCGCGTTCCGCCTCCTGCCGCGCGAGACGATCGCCGATCCCGCGCTGCTCGCCCACATGGCGCGCATGGGACTGGTGCGCGTCGACGGCGGGTTCAGGTTTCGCTTCGACCCGGCCTGCTACGCGGACCGCAAGCCGGTGGACTGCTGGCCGCTCCTGCCACGTATCACAGCGCCGACCCTCGTCGTTCGCGGAGAGCACTCGCCGGTTCTGCCGCTGGAGGTGGCCGCCCGCATGCTCGAGACGATTCCCAACGCCGAGCTCATCGAGATTCCCAGTGCCCACCATCACCTGACGCTCGATGCGCCGGAGGCGTTCAACGCCGCGCTCGACACGTTCCTGCGCCGCGCGCTGTGAGGCGGCTCGTCGCCCTGGCCCTCCTCCTCGGCGGCTGCGCGGCCCCGCCGCTCGAGCGCCCGAGTTTTGCGCCGACCGACGCCGGCCAGATTACCGTGCCGCTGAGCCGTGACCTCACCCTGACAGGAATGCTCAGCCTGCCCGTGAGCGGCAAACCCGCCTCGGCCGTCGTGCTCATGCACGGCTGCAGCGGCGTGTCCGCGACGCATCGAGCCTGGGCGACGACGCTGCACGGCTGGGGGTACGCCGCTCTCGTGCTGGACTCCTTCGCCGCCCGCGGCGTGCGCTCGGTGTGCGAGACGGGCGGCGTGACCTCCGAGGCGCGCGTCGAGGACGCGTTCGCCGCGCTCCGCACGCTGGCCGCGCACCCCGGCATCGACGCGGGTCGCATCGCGCTGATGGGCTTCTCGCACGGGGGCGGCACCGTGCTCGTGGCGGCGGCGCCACGCATCGCCCGACGGTACGCGACACCGGGCGGCCCGACCTTCCGCGCCCTCATCGCCTTCTACCCGCGCTGCGAGGCTCGATATCCGGGCACGCCTCTGCCGGCGCCGCTGCGGATCCACATCGGTGCACTCGACAACTGGACCCCGGCCGCGCCGTGCGAGACGTTGACCGCGATACTGCAGCGTGCGGGCGCCGACGCGCGGATCGTCGTGTACCCCGATGCGCATCATGGGTTCGATTCGACCCGGCCCGGCCCGCCGATCCGGCTGCCGAACGTGTCCGTCTACGGCACCCGCCAGCGCGGCGCCACCGTGGGGCCCAATCCGGTGGCGGCGCAGCGCGCCCGTGACAACGTGCGGCGGGAGCTGGAGGAGATTCTCGGGCCTGGTTGAACGTGGGGGGCCCCGGACATGGCCCCCCAACCCCCCAACGCTCGGAACCGGGGCGGTCCTCGGTTATGCGCGAGTGACTCGGACGGCGCAGACTTTGTATTCGGGGATTTTCGAGGAGGGGTCGAAGGCGGCGTTGGTGAGGAAGTTCGCGGCCGACTCGCCGAGCTTGACGAACGGCACGAAGATCGCGCCTGGCTTCACCTCTTCCGTGACGCGCGCGTAGCCGCTCAGCTCGCCGCGCCGGCTCTCCACGCGCAGGCGCGCCCCGTCGTCGAGGCCGAGCCGGCGCGCGTCGGCGGGATGGATCGCGATCTCCAGCCGCGGCGCCAGCTCCAGCAGACCCTGCACGCGGCGGGTGAGCGTGCCGCCGTGCCAGTGATAGAGGAGCCGGCCGGTGTTGAGCACGAACGGATAGTCGGTGTCGGGCAGCTCGGCCGCCGTCTCGATCTGGCGCGCCGGGATGAAGCGGCCGCGCCCGCGCGGGAATGAGTCGCCGTACAGGTAGCGCGTGCCCGGGTGCTCGGGCGTCGGGCACGGCCACTGCAGCCCGCCCTCGCGGTCGAGCCGCGCGTGCGAGAGACCCCCGAGGAACGGGGTGAGGCGCGCCATCTCGTCGAAGATCTCCGCCGCTCCCGGGTAATCGAACTGCGAGCCGACACCGACGCCCACGCGCCTCGCCACGCGCTTGGCCAGCTCCGCGGTGATCCACCAGTCGGCCCGCGCCTCGCCGGGCGGCGGCAGGGCGGCGCGCACGCGCTGGACGCGCCGCTCGGAGTTCGTGAACGTGCCTTCCTTCTCGGCGAAGGCCGCGGCGGGCAGGAACACGTGCGCGCGCTCGGCCGTCTCGTGCAGGAAGAGGTCCTGGACGACGAGAAAGTCGAGCTGATCGAACGCCTTCTCGGCGTGGTGCAGGTCGGGCTCGGACAGCAGCGGGTTCTCGCCGACCACGTACATCGCGCGCGTGGCGCCGGTGAGGCAGCCGTCGACCATCTCGGTGACGACGCGGCCGGTGCGTCCGGGCGGCCGCACGCCCCAGGCGGCCTCGAAGCGCGCCAGCGTGTCCTCGACGTAGTGCTGGTAGCCCGGCAGGTTCGTCGGGATGCAGCCGGCGTCGCCGCAGCCCTGGACGTTGTTCTGGCCGCGCAGCGGCGAGATCCCGCTGCCCGGACTGCCCATCTGCCCGGCCACCAGCGAGAGGTTCAGCAGCGCGTGGGCGTTGTGGATCCCGTTGACGTGCTGGGTGATGCCCATGCCCCAGACGAGACAGGAGCCGGAAAACGCCGGCTTCGCGTACCAGTGCGCGGCCTGGGCGATGTGGCGCGCGGGCACGCCGGTGACGCGCTCGGCATGGTCCAGCGTGTAGGTCTCGAGCGCGCCGCGCCACGCGTGGAAGCCCTCGGTGCGGTCCCGGATGAAGCGCTCGTCGGCGAGCCCCTCCTCGACGATCACGCGCGCCATCGCGTTGAACAGCGCCACGTCGGTGCCGGGGCGCTGCGCGAGCCAGAGGTCGGCCTGGTCGCACAGCTCCACGCGCTTGGGGTTGACGACGATCAGGCGGGCGCCGCGGCTCACGGCGCGACGAAAGCGGACGGCGATCACGGGGTGGTTCGCGGACGCGTCCGCGCCGACCACCATGAGGCAGCCCGCGTCCTCATAGTCCTGGTACGAGTTCGACGTCGCGCCCGAGCCCATGGAGGCGAGCATCGCCTCCACCGACGGCGAATGGCAGAGCCGCGTGCAGTGATCGACGTCGTTGGTGGCCATGACCACGCGGCAGAACTTCTGCACGAGGTAGCCGTCTTCGTTGGTGGCCTTGGCGCTGGCGAGGGCGCCGAAGCGGCCGCGGTGCGTGGCGAGACCGTCGGCGGCGGCGTCGAGTGCCTCGTCCCAGGTCGCCTCGTGCCAGCGGCCATCGCGCTTGATCATGGGCCGCGTGATCCGGTCGTGCGCATGGACGAAGCCGGTGGCGAAGCGGCCCTTCACGCAGAGCATGCCGAGGCTCGAGCGATTCGTGGGCGCGTCGTCGGTCATCAGCGCCAGCCGCCCACCTTTTTGACCGAGGGGGAGACCCCCCTCGGACTCCCCCTCGGACTCCCCCTCGCGCACCCTCAACACGATGCCGCAGCCCACGCCGCAGTAGGGGCAGGTGGTCGAGACGGTGCTGGCGATCTTGCCCGACGGCTCCTTCGGCCGCAGCGCCCCCGTCGGACACGTGGCCACGCACTGGCCGCACGACGTGCACACCGAGGAGGCCATCGACCCGTCGCCGAAGACGCCGACCTTGGTCGCGTGGCCGCGACCGAGGAGCGCGATGGCCCCGATCTGCTGGACCTCGTCGCACGCGATGGCGCAGCGGCCGCAGAGGATGCAGGCGTCGCGGTCGAGCACGAAGAACGACTTGCTCGCGTCCTCGTCGTAGGCGTGCAGCGGCGCCCAGGAGGGCTCGAGCCGCCCGTGGCGCGCGACGGCCTCGCCGAGCTGACCGAAGCCGTTCCGGTGCGGAGCGGGCGTCAGCATCGAGCGCGTGAGGTCCAGCACCGTCGCGCGCACGCGCACGACCTCGGGATGCTGCGTGTCCACCACCATCCCATCGCGCGCGGGCAGGTGACACGCGGCCGGCGTCCCGCGCTGCCCGTCGACGTGGACGAGACACGTGCGGCACGCGCCGAGCGCCGCGCGATCGGGATCCTTGCAGAGCTGCGGCAGCGCGATGCCGAGGCGATTGACGGCGTCGAGCACGGTGGCGCCGTCGGCGAGCTCGACGCGACGTCCGTCGACGGTGAGGATCATGTGCGTCTCATGATACGCCGAACTCCCGCGGGAACTCCGCGAGGCCGGAGAGCACGGCGAGCGGCGCCGCCTGGCCGAGGCCACAGAGCGACGCGAGCTGGACCGTTTCCGCCAGCGTGCGCACCCGCGCGACGTCGAGGCTCGTCTCGTCGAGCATCGCGAGCATGCGCGCCGTTCCCTCGCGGCACGGCGTGCACTTGCCGCACGACTCCCGCGTGTTGAACGCGAGCAGCGTGCGCACGGCGCCGCGAACGGCCGCCGCCTCGCCGAGTGCGACCACGCCGCCCGTCCCCGGATTGACCGCACCGCGCGGGATCAGCGGCTCGTCGAACTGGCGCGGGTGCACGACGCTGCCCGAGGGCCCTCCGATCACGACCGCACGCACCGGCGTCTCGGCGCCGCCGCCGATCTCGTCGATCAGCGTGCGCAGCGTGCACCCGACCTCCATCTCGACCACGCCCGGCCGCCGGAGGTGTCCGGAGAGGCCGAAGAGCTTGGTGCCGCGGCCGCCGCCCAGCGCCGCGAAGGCGGCGCCCCCTCGCGCGACGATCGGCACCACGGCGAAGAGCGTCTCGACGTTGTTGATGACGGTGGGCTTGCCGAAGAGGCCGGACTCCACGGGAAAGGGCGGCCGCGTGCGCGGCATCGCGCGCTGCCCCTCGATCGACTCCAGCAGCGCCGTCTCCTCTCCGAGCACGAAGCCGCCGGCGCCACGCCGGATCTCGACCCCGAGCGACAGGTCGGAGCCCAGCACGCGCTCGCCGATCAGTCCCCACTGGCGCGCCTGGCCGAGCGCCACCGCCAGCCGCTCGGCGGCGACGTCGGCCTCGCCGTGGATATAAAGGATGGCGCGCGAGGCGCCCGTCGCGTAGGCGGCGATCAGCGCGGCCTCGAGCAGCCGGTGCGGGTCGCCCTCCATCAGATGGCGGTCCTTGAAGATACCAGGCTCGCCCTCCTCGCCGTTGACCACGAGGTACTTCGGCGCGCCGGTGGCCGCCCGGCACGCCGACCACTTCACCGCCGTCTGGAAGTAGGCGCCGCCGCGCCCGGCCAGTCCCGCCGCGCGCACTTCCTCGATCACCGCCTCCGGCCGCGCCTCCTCCAGCACGCGCGCGAGCGTGCCGTAGGTGCCGTGGCGGAGCGCGTCGGCGATGTCGTACGGATCGGCGAGACCGCAGCGCTCGGTGAGCAGGCGGCGCTGCGCGGCCATCCAGTCCGGCGCGGCCGCGAAGTCGCGCTCGGCCATGTTGGCGGCGAGCGCGTTGAGCAGGCGCGGCACGGTGTCGGCCGTGACGCGCGCGGCGGTGATCGGCGGCTTGCCGTCGCGCAGCGCCTCGACGACGGGCGCGGCCCAGCACATGCCGTTACAGCCGGCCGCCACGACGGTCCAGGCCAGGCCGCGCCGCTGGACCTCGACGCGCAGCGCCTCCAGCGTCTCGCCGGCGCCCACGGCGAGGCCGCATGTGCCGACGCCGACGGCGAGCCGCGAGCCCGTGCGGCGGCGCTCGGCCTCGCGCCGCAGCACCGTGAAGCGCGCGCCGGGCGAGCCGGCCGTCACCGGCGTCGCCGGCGGTCCGCCGCGACCCGTGAGCGGCGCCGGGACCACGTGGGCGGCGGGCGTATCCAGCAACGCGTCGAGGGCGGCCTCGCTGACACGGCCGCGATAGGCGTGATCGGCCTCGACCACCGGCGCAACCGCGCACGCGAACGCACAGTCCATGGCCTCGAGCGTCACCGTGCCGTCGCGCGTCGTCTCGCCCGCCCGGACTCCGAGCCGTTCCTCGCACCGCGCGAGCAGGCGCTCGCCGCCGCGCGCCACGCACGCGACGCCGGTGCACACGCGCACGACGCGGCGGCCCGGCTTGGCCAGCCGCAGCTCCGGGTAGTGACTGGCGACCCCCCAGACTTCGCTCCGGGGCACGCGCAGGTGGGCGGCGACGGCCGCCAGTGTCTCCGGCGAGAGCCAGCCTTCGGCACGCTGCGCGCTCTGCAGCGCGGGCAGCAGCCAGGTCCGCTCGCGGGGAAAGCGCGACACCGCTTCGCCGACGCTCATTTCGCGTCAGCGTACCATCGCCGAGCGCGTCGCCGCAGGACGCGCCGCGTCAGCGATCGAGCGACTCGAGAAACGCCTTCAGCGTCGGGCCCCACTTGGCCCATTCGGGGCCGCTGGCACTGTGACCGAAGTCGCTGTCGATCTCGAAGTACCTCGCGTCGACGCCGGCGTTGGCGAGCCTGTCCATCACGTCGGGCGCGATGGAGGGCGGAAAGAGCTTGTCCGTGCGCGAGAGCACGTACAGCACCTTGGCGCGGATCGCCCGCAGCTGCGGCTCGGTGTTGTAGCTGTCGAGGGCCTTTCGCAGCGTCACCATCGAGTTGGGATCGAACTCGCGCGCCCACGCCGCGGCCATCTCGCGCAGGCGCGCCTCGCGCTGCGCCGGATCGGGGATCGTCACCGCGAGCAGCTCGTTGGCGCCGTAGCGCATGAGGGTCTCGTAGCGGATCTCCGTCATCGTTTCGGGGATGCCGCCGCGCTCGTAGTGCCAGCCGCCATTCCAGTTGGGGTCGAGCGCGAAGCGGCTCACCATCGCCGCCGTGGTGTCGGACGAGCGGAATCGTGGCTGCGACACGACGGAGACGATGCCGTTCATGAAATCTGGATAGGTCACGCCCCACTGGAACGCCTGGAAGCCGCCGTACGACGGGCCCGCGACGGCCACGAGATGGCTGACGCCGAGCGCGGACAGTAGCAGTCGCTGGGCCTCGACGATGTCGCGCACCGTGATATCGGGGAAGTCCGGACCGTACGGCTTGCCGGTGGCCGGATTGACGGAGGCGGGGGCGGTGGAGCCGTAAGACGAGCCGAGCATATTGGAGGCGACGACATAATAGCGGTTGGTGTCGATGGCCTTGCCCGGCCCGATGAGGCCGTCCCACCAGCCCGCGGTCCGATCGTTCGGCGAGTACTTGCCGGCGGCGTGCCCGCTGGACGTGAAGCCGTGGGTGATGAGGATCGCGTTACGACCGTCGGGCGCCAACCGCCCATAGGTCTCGTACGCCAGCGTCATCTCCGTCAGCACGCGCCCGCTCCGCAGCGGGACGCCGTACGTGGTGAACGTGCGCTTGACGACGGCGTCCAGCGGGCCGCTATCGGCGACGAACGCCGCGCCGTTGCCGCGCGAGGCCGCGCTGGTGCAGGCGACGAGGCCGAACAGGACGGCGAGGAGCAGGGCGACGATCCGCGTGACCATGACGAGCCTCCTTGGGCGACGCGCAGGAAGCATCGCGCGGAGGCGCCGGGTGCGCAAGGCCGGGCGGCAGGATTTCGACGAGCTACTGGTTGCGGACTCTGCCGGTTTCTTGAACGACGAGCGTGCCGACCGCCTTGGTAAGGCGTTGGCTTTCGCGCAGCATTCCGCCGAGGATGAAGTAGCCGATGGTGACCGCGCCGGCGATGAAGCCGAGGCCGATCGGCAGCAGATTGTGAAGCAGATCTTGGGCGAACATGGCTCAGTCTGCGCTCGGCGCAGCGAAACTGTCAACGTCGCCGGGCCGATACGCTACGACGCCGACGTGCAGCGCGATCGTGCCGAAGCCGAAGCGGCGATAGCGCACGTCGCGCAGGCCCGCGCGGCGCATCGCGTCGGCGAGGCCGGGTGGGCTCGCGAAGCGCTCGACCGACTCCGGCAGGTAGGTGTACGCCGCCCGATCGCCGACGACGAGGGTGCCGATGATCGGCACGATGCGGTGGAAGTAGATCCCGAACACGCGATCCCAGCCCGGCACGCGCGGCCGCGTGATGTCGAGGGTGACGACGAGGCCGCCGGGCATCGTCACCCGCCGCATCTCCGCCAAGCCGCGCGCGAGGTCGACCAGGTTGCGGACGACGAACGCCGAGGTCACCGCGGCGAACACACGATCGCGAAAGGGCAGCGCCAGCGCGTCGGCGGCCAGCAGCGGCACGCGCGTCTCGCGGCGCCGCGCCAGCTTGGGGCGTGCCTGGCTCAGCATGCCCTCGGAAAAATCGACGCCGACCACCATCGACGACGGCCGCACGGCCCGTACGGCCAGCGCGAGGTCGCCGGTGCCGGTGGCCAGGTCGAGCACGGGTCCCGGCGGCGCGCCCACCACGGCCCCGGCGGCCAGCCGGCGCCACGCGTGGTGACGGCCGCCCGTCATGATCGTGTTCATGATGTCGTATCGCCGCGCGATGCGGGTGAACATCGCGCGGACCCGCGCCGCATTCGGGTCGACGACGCCCGCTACCACCACAACCCACCGACGACGGCGGCCAGCACGATCACGGCGATGTAGCCATTGACGTTGAAGAACGCCACGTCGAGGCGCGAGAGATCGCCGGGGCTGACCAGCGAGTGCTCGTAGGCGAGCAGCGCCACCACCGCGAGCCAGCCGATCCAGTAAAGCGGGCCGAGCGCCAGCATCACGCCCAGCAGCCCGAAGGCCGCCGCCGTCAGCGCGTGGCAGACGCGCGCGACGCGCAGGGCCGTCGCGATGCCGAAGCGGGCGGGCAGCGAGTGCAGGCCGTGGGCGCGGTCGAACGCCACGTCCTGGCAGGCGTAGATCAGGTCGAAGCCGGCGATCCACACGGTGAGCGCGAGCCAGAGAACGAACACCGGCGGATCGAAGCGGCCGCGCACGGCGATCCAGCCGCCGGCGGCGGCGATGCCATCGGTGAAGCCGAGGATCCAGTGTGACGTCCAGGTGAAGCGCTTGGTGTAGTTGTAGCCGACGAGGAACAGGAGGGCGACGGGCGCCAGGGCGAGGCACAGGGGATTCAGCCGCCACGCCGCGACCAGCATGAGCGCGGCGCCGCCGATGGCGAGCGCCCGCAGCTCGCCGACGCGCAGCAGCCCCCGCGGCAGATGGCGCGCCGCCGTCCGCGGATTGGCCGCGTCGATCCAGCGGTCCACCACGCGGTTGGTCGCCATCGCGCAGGTGCGCGCGCCGACCATGGCCGCGGTGACCCAGCCGACGGTGCGCCAGCCCGGCCAGCCGCCGGCGGCCAGGACCATCGCGATGTAGGCGAACGGCAGGGCGAACACCGTGTGCTCGAACTTGATCGCGTCGAGCAGGTGGCGCGCGCGGCCTGTCCGCCTCACGATATGGCTCTCGTGCGCATCAGAGGCCATAGTCGTGCCAGCGGCGCGTGACGAGGTCGCGCATCTCGTCGGTCATGCGGATCTCGTCCGGCCACGCCTGCGCGACGTCGTCGAGCGGCCCCTTCTCCGTCGCGTCCACGCCGAGCTTGCCGCCGTAACGGTGGCGCAGCGCCGCGTGATCGAGGTCGTCCATCGGCCCTTCGAGGATCACGAGGTCGCGCCGGGGATCGATGTTGCCGGTGGCGCGCCAGGCGACCTCCGAGAGGTCGTGCACGTTCACGTGCTCGCTGACGACCACGATGGTCTTGGCGAGCATCATGAGCCCCATGCCCCAGAGCGCCTGCATGACCTTGCGCGCCTGGCCCGGATAGCGCTTCCTGATCGAGACGATGACCATGTTGTGGAACACGCCTTCGGCCGGCATGTTCACGTCCACGATCTCCGGGAGCATCAGCCTCATGATCGGCAGGAAGATCCGCTCGGTGGCCTTGCCGAGCCAGTAGTCTTCCTGCGGCGGCCGGCCCACGATCGTCGTCGGATAGATCGGCCGCGCGCGCCGGGTGAGCGCGGTGAGGTGAAACACGGGGTAGTCACGCGCGAGCGAGTAGTAGCCGGTGTGATCGCCGAACGGGCCTTCGCGCCGGCGCTCGGCGGGGTCCACGTACCCCTCGAGCACGATCTCGGCCTGCGCCGGCACCTCCAGCTCGATGGTCCGGCACGGCACGAGCTCCACCCCCTCGCCGCGCAGCCAGCCGGCGAAGACGACCTCGTCGATTCCGGGCGGCAGGGGGGCGGAGGCGGCATAAACCATCGCCGGGTCGCCGCCGAGCGCGATCGCCACCGGCATGCGCGAGGTGGCCCGATGCTCGTGCTCGGCGCCGCCCTTGTGCGTCTGCCAGTGCATGCCGAGCGTGCGATCGTCGAACACCTGCAGCCGGTACATCCCGACGTTGCGCGCGCCGTTGACGGGATCGCGCGTGAACACGCCGGGCAGCGTGATGTAGCGCCCGCCGTCGCCGGGCCAGCATTTCAGAATTGGCAATCCGGCCAGCGACGGATTCGCCGTCTCCACGATCTCCTGGCAGGGCGCGGCGCTCACCCGGCGGGGCGAGGCCTTGGCGACGTCGAGCAGCGTGCCCAGTTTCCTCACCTTGTCCAGAAAAGAGCCGGGCATCTTCAGATCGAGCAGCTTCGCGACGCGCGCGCCGAGGTCGTCGAGCCGCTCGACGCCCAGCGCCGTCGCCATGCGCTCCGCGCTGCCAAACGCGTTGACGAGCACCGGCATCTCGAAGCCCTGCACGTGCTCGAAGAGGAGCGCGACGTTGGCCTCGCCCCGGGCCTTCGACACGCGGTCGACGATCTCGGTGATCTCGAGGTCGCGCGAGACGGGCGCGGTCACGCGGCGCAGACGGCCGCGGCGCTCGAGGTGCGCGACGAGCTCGCGCAGGTCGCTGAAGGCCACCGCCCTACTCGTGATGAAAGGTCGCGACCAGCCAGCCGGCGACGACGGGGAAGGCGAGGCTCGGGATGACGCGCACCCAGACGAACTTCCACCCCATGAGCGGCGCCTCCCAGGCGATGATGCGCTGCAGCCCGAAGAGCGACCACGCGGTCATGTAGGTGACCAGCGCGGGCAGGGCGGCGCCGGAGTGCGCCAGCGCCACGAGAAACGGCACGCTGACCATCGGCCCACCGGGCGTGATGACGCCGGCCGCCATCGCCATCACGAGGCCCTTCAGCCCCGCCTCGCGGCCGAAGTAGCGCGAGACGATCTCTTGCGGCACCACGACCTGGAACAGCCCCGCCAGCAGCAGCGCCGGAATCAGCCGTGGCAGCACGAAGCCGAGCATCGAGAGGCCGTTGCGGGCGCCGATCAGCGGGAGCGAGGGGTCCTTGACGTAGGCGATGACGGCGAACACGACGGCGAGCCCCGCGAGGACCAGCGTTGAAAGATCGAGGCGCATCGCCCGGGATTATGGCACATCGTACCCAGGCGGTTTGCCGATGCCGCGCGCGCGGGTCAGGCCGACGCGGCGAGGTCGGAGCGCTCGAGGTACTCGAGGATCCGCGACCACTCGACGGGTTTTGTAAAGACGACGTCGGCTCCCGCTTGACGCGCACGCGTGAGGAACGGCTCGCCATAGCCGGTGACCACCATGACGCGGGTGGCGCGGCCCGACCGCGCGCGAAGCTCGCGGATTAGCACGTCGCCCGGGATGTCGGGCAGCCCGAGATCGCTCAACACCACGTCGAAGCGCTGCTGGGCAACGAGCTCCGTCGCCTCCCGGCCATTGGCGGCAGAATCCACGTCCGCACCCTCGGCGCGAAGGAGGAGCGTGAAAACCTCGCGGATGTCCTGGGCATCTTCGATCACGAGGATGCGAAGGCCCCTGAGCCCCATGGGAATCCTTGTGGAGGCCATACTTAGCAAGGGGGATGCCAGCGGCCTCGTCATCCGTGGAGGATTGCTACCGCACAGGATTGCTATACTGACCGGACGTTGGATGCGCTGGGCGCGAGCCTCATCGAGGGCCTCGAGGACGCGGTGGTCGTGACCGATGGCGCGCTGACCGTCGTGGCCTGGAACGCCGTCATGGAGCGACTCACCGGCGTCGGCCGCGGCGCCGCGCTGGGCCGGCCCGCGGCCGACGTGCTCGACTTCCTGCGCGACGCCGACGTGACCGCGCACCTGTCCCGGGCGCTCGCCGGCGAGACGTCCGCGACCGGCGACGTCCGCTACGAGCTCACCGGCGAGACGCGCGGCGGCTGGATCGCCGCGCGGTACGTGCCGTGGCGCGATGAGGGCGGCGCGATCGGCGGCGTCATCGGCTTCCACACGGTCGTCACCGAGCGCCACCGCCGAGGGATGGTCGTGCGCGCGCTGGAGTCGATCGGCCAGTCGCTGACGTCCTCGCTGGATCTCAACGAGACGCTCGACACGATCGTCGATCGCGCGCTCGAGGTGATGGCGGCCGACGCCGCGCTGGTGGTCTCCTGGGACGGTGTCGCCTCGGAGTTCAGCGTGCTGCGCGCGGCGGGGCGGCTTTCCGGCGAGTACGCCGGCGCGGGCTCGATTCCCGTGGGCGGCGGGCCCATGAGCCGCGCGATCCTGAACGGCGTCGCCGTGACGACGCCCGATATCCTGCACGACCCGGAGACGTGGCTCGTCCCCGCGCGCCGCGCGCAGATCGAGCGCGAGGGCTTCCGCGCCGTCGGCGCGGCACCGCTGCGCAGCAAGGGTCGCGTGCACGGCGCGCTCGTCGTCCACTACTGGACGGTGCGGGCGCTCAGCGAGGAGGACATGGCGGCGCTGCAGCTGCTGGCCGAGCACGGCGCGCTCGCCCTCGACAACGCGCGCGTCTACGCCGACGCCACGCGCCGCGCCGATCGGCTGCGCGAGCTGACCGACCTCGAGCAGCTCGTGGCCGAGTCGCTCGTCGTCGATGACGTGCTGCGACGCATCGCCCAGGCCACCGCGCGCCTGCTCGACGCGCCGATGGTGCAGCTCTGGACGGCCGACCCCGCCGAGCGCAGCGTGCGGCTGTCGGCCTCCAGCGTGGAGCCCGGCCTGCCCGAGGTGCGCATGCCGCGCACGGTGCCCTTCGGCGAGGGCATCGTGGGCCGCGTGGCCGAGACGAGGACCACGATCTACGTGGCCGACGTGCCGGGCGACCCGCGCGCGCTCTCCGGCGAGTGGGCGCGGGAGACCGGCATCGCGCGGATGATGTCGGTGCCCATCCTGGCCGCCAACGACGACTTGCTCGGCGTGCTGGTCGTGCGCTCGCGCGACGAGTCGTTGTCCATGGACGAGAACCGCGCGCTGATGACGTCGTTCGCGGCACGCGCGGCCATCGCCATGCAGCACGCGCGGATGTACGGCGAGGCCGTGCACCGTGCCGGGCGGCTGCGCGACCTCGTGGCGGTGAGCCAGTCCATCACCGGCTCGCTCGACTCCGCCGACGTCATGCGCCGTATCACGCAGGCGGTGGCCGGCATGCGGCCGGGCGCCCTCGGCGCCGTGCACCTCTACGACGCGGAGCGCGGCGTGCTGCGCGCGGAGGCGCTGTCGGGCGCGGACTGGGAGGGGCTGCCGATCGAGCGGCCGGCCAACGCGGGTCTACCCGGCGTCGTCTTCGAGGCGCAGACGCCCGTGCTCGTTCCGCAGCCGATGATCCACCCGCGCACGCTGGCGCCGGAGTGGTGGCAGAAGCGGCCGAAGGGCACGTACTACGGCGTGCCGATCGCCGTCGGCGACACGTTCGTCGGCGTGCTCGACTACGTGCTGCCCGAGGGCCTGCCCGACGCCGAGGAGCAGGAGGCCCTGCGCCTGCTCGCCGCGCAGGCCGGCATCGCCCTGCGCAACGCCGCCCTCTACCAGACGGAGCGCGTGCAGGCCGAGCGCATCCGCGCGCTGGCCGCCGTCAACCAGCGGCTGTCGAGCGCGCTCGACCTGGACGAGCTGCTGCGCGCGATCTCGGAGTCCGCGGCCTCGCTGGTCGGCGTGCGCTTCGTCGCCTTCTGGCTGGCCGACGAGGCGTCGCGCACCCTGACGCTGTCGGGCAGCAGCGACCCGGGCATCGAGGGCGTCGCGCCGCGCCGGACGGCGCCCTACGACATGGGCGCCACCGGCTGGGTGGCGCGCTATCGCGAGCGGCTCGTGATCGACGACATCACGAGCGACCATCGCATCATGGACGGCGAGTGGCTCGCGCGGTGGGGCCTGACCTCGTACATGGCGTACCCCGTCGTCTCGGGCGACGAGCTGCTGGCCATCGTGGCGCTCCTGCACTCGGCGCCCATCCGCGTGCCCGACGACGCCGTCGACGTCATCGACATGTTCCTGGGGCAGGCGAGCGTGGCCGTGCGCAACGCCCGCCTCTATCGCGAGGCGCAGCGCCGGCGCGACGTGGCCGAGACGCTCGCGCGCATCGCCCGTGAGCTGACCGGCACCCTCGAGGCCGAGCGGATCGCCGAGCTCGTCACCCACGGCCTCGTCGACCTCCTCGGCAGCCGCGCCGCCGCGCTCTACCGCTACGAGCCGGCCACAGGCGGGCTGCGCCAGCTGGCCGTGTACGGTGACGATGCCGGCGCCATGCGGGGCGTGGACATGGCGCCGGGCGAGGGCGTCGTGGGCTGGGCGGTCGCCGAGCGCAAGATCGTCACCACGCCCGACGTGCTGCGCGAGCCGCGCGTGAGCCTGTCGCCCCAACTGCGCGAGCGGCTGGCCGCCAGCGGCGGCTACGCCGTCGTCGGCGTTCCGGTCCTCACGCGCGACCGGATCGTGGGCGCGCTGTCGCTGGGCGACCGCGTGGGGCACGAGTTCTCCGCCGACGAGCTGCAGGCGCTGCAGGCCTTCGCCGACCAGACGGCGCTCGCGCTGGAGAACGCGCGGCTCTACACCACCGCGCAGGAGAGCCTGGCGCGGCTGCGCGAGACGCAGGCGCAGCTGGTACAGGCGGCGAAGATGTCCGCGCTCGGCCAGCTCGTCTCCGGCGTCGCCCACGAGCTGAACAACCCGCTCAGCGTCATCATCGGCTACGGCCAGCTGCTGCTGTCGCGCGACGTGCCGGCGACGCTCAAGCGCCCGCTCGAGCTGATGGTCTCGCAGGGCGACCGCATGGCCAAGATCGTGCGCAACCTCCTCTACTTCGCGCGCCAGCGCCCGCCCGAGCGCGCGGCGGTGGACGTGCGCCAGGTGATGGAGCAGACGCTCGCGCTGCGGCTCAATCACCTGACGCTCTCCGGGATCCTGGTCGAGCGCGACTTCGCCGGCGCGCTGCCGGCGATCAACGGCGACGCGCAGCAGCTCGAGCAGGTGTTCCTCAACCTGCTGCTCAACGCCGAGCAGGCGATCCTCGAGACCAAGCCCGGGGGCCGCATCGTGCTGCGCGCGCGGCTGCGGCCGGACGCCCGGGCCATCCTCGCGCAGGTCGTCGACGACGGTCCCGGCATCCCGGCCGAGGCGCTCCAGCGCGTGTTCGAGCCCTTCTACACCACGAAGACGGTGGGCATGGGTACCGGCCTCGGCCTCTCGGTGTCGTACGGTATCGTGCAGGAGCACGGCGGCCGCCTCAGCGTGGACAGTCGGCCGGGGCAGACGACGTTCACGCTCGAGCTGCCGGTGACGGAGCTGCCGGTGCCGGATCCGGCGGCGCGCGCTCGCCGCGTCTATCACGGCATCGGCAAGGTCGCGCTCGTGGTCGAGGACGAGCCGAGCGTGCTCGACCTGGTGGTGACGCTGCTCGGCGAGAGCGGCTGGCGCGTGGAAGTGGCGCCGGGCGGCCGCGCCGGCCTCGATAGCGTGCTCTGCAACCGCTACGACCTGATCGTGTCCGACATCCGGATGCCCGACGGCAACGGCCAGGAGTTCTACGAGCGCGCGCTCGCGCACGATCCCGCGCTGCGCCGCCGCTTCATCTTCATCACCGGCGACACCGCGGGCGAGTCGGCGCGCGCCTTCATCGACGACACCGAGGTGCCGGTGGTCGAGAAGCCGTTCTCGCCGACGGCGTTCGAAGAAGCGGTCTGGCGCCTGATGACGGCCGCCGCTTCGTGATATCGTCCTGATCTCAGCGTGACGTCAGCGTGACCAAGGCCGAGCTCGTGTCGATTCTCGCGAAGACCGCCGGCGGCTCCCGTGCCTCGGCGGACCGCGCCTTCGCCGCCTTCGTGACGAGCGTGCGCGAGTCGCTGCGCCAGGGCCTGCCCGTCACGATCTCCGGCTTCGGCACATTCATCGTCGCCCGGCGTGCCGCCCGCAACGGCCGTCACCCGCGCAACGGCACGGCCATCACGATTCCCGGCGCCCGCGTGCCCAGGTTCCGCGCGAGTCGCGCGCTCAAGATCGCCGTGCGTTGACCGCTCCGTAGGCGCCGCGCCCCGGTCGGCTAGCGCTTGCCGCCGCGCTCGGGGCGCTCGAACTTCTCGATCTTCTCGACCTTCTCGATGCGCTCCGGGCGCTCGACGCGCTCGGGCCGCTCGACGCGATCCGGCCGCTCGATGCGCTCCGGCCGCTCGACGCGATCCGGCCGTTCCACGCGGTCCGGCCGCTCCACGCGCTGCGGGCGCTCGGCCCGGTCGGCTCGCTCCACCGAACGCTCCACGCGCGCGGCGCGGTCCAGCCGCTTGGGCCGCGGCGAGTTCTCGGACTTATGCGGTGGTTCGGGCTTCGCTGGCGGCGGTAGGAGCGCCTGGGACGTCGGTTGCGGGCCGGGCATGCGGTCTTCGCCCTTCTCCTGCCGGTGCTCCGGGTCTCGCTTGTCGGGTGTCTTGATCTCGTCGGCGTGCTCGCGAGCCGCCGCCCGATCGCGCGCCGGCGGCGAGGGCACGGCCGGCGTGACCGGTCGCGGCGCGGGCGCGGGGGGCTCCGCCACTGTGGGCGGCGTCGACGCGGGCGGCGATGCAGTCACGACCGGCGGCGCGGTCACGACCGGCGGCGCGGCCTCGATCGGCGCCGGCGGCCCGTCGGGAAGCTGTGCGGCGACGACGTCTCGTGCGTCCGGGCGCATGGCCCGCCGATCGCGCGCGGCGCCGCGATCGACCTGGCGCGCCTCCACCACCGTCGCCGGCCGGGGCGGCGGTGTGGGCGGCATTCCGACGACGGCGCGTCCGCCCTCGGCGAGTGGCGTCGCGGTGCCGGTCAAGTCGAAGGGCGCCGTGGCGCGGACGCTCGGTTCGGCCATCGCGCCGGCGCGCGCGCGATCGGCGCGAATGGCGCGCGCCTGCCGTGACTCGCCGGGCGAGACCCGGCGGACGCCCTCGCTGGCGAGCCGCGCCACGGCGTCCTCGAAGGTGCTGAGACGTCCTCGCAGCGCTTCCAGCTGCGCACGCAGCGCGTCGCCGACGACGCGAGGACGCTCTTTGCCCCCGAGCGGCACCGCGGTCAGCGCCAGGATCGTGAGAACGAGGCCGGCGCCGAACAACGCGGCGGCGATCCCGTGGCCCGTCCGGGTCGGACGCCAGCCCCAGCGTCCGACGGGATCGGAGTCACGGGTGAACCCGTAGCGCAGGACGAGTGTGCAAACGACTACAGCGGCGAGGACACATGCGGTCGCACTCCAGAACAGCGCGTGCCCATAGATGCTCATACCGCCTGTGTGAGCAAGCGGCGGGCCGACATCAGCGTCGAGACGCGGGCGCCTCGACTTTGTCAAAACGGTGAATGGTGCGCTCCAGCGTCTCTGTCATCTGCCTGACAAGCGCTTCCACGCCGTCGAGCCGTCGCTCGACCGCCTGCGCGTCGGGCTGCTGGCCGGCTGTCGCGCGCGTGGCGGGGCGATCGAGCATGAGCACCACCCCGGCCAGCATCGCCGTGAGCGCGAACGCCACGACGGCAAAGGCGTGCGCGAGATGGGTGGCGAACAGTCGCCGGTGTGTCAGCGCGATCGGATCGTCCTCGGCCGGCGGAGTCAGGCCGTATTTGAAGCCGACGGCGCAGACGGCGATGCCCCCGAAGCCGCTCGCCAGCACGCAGCCGAACAGCGCATAGCGGGCGAAGGCGTCCATGTCCTCCGTCAGGTGCAACCGGTGCGCCAGACCGCCGCGGCGTGCAGTTTGCTGCCGGTTTCGCGGGCGGACTGTGACGCGGGCTGCGGATTGTCCGCAGCCCGCATCACCGCGCTCAGTAGCGCCCGAACTTCCAGGACACCTCGACGCCGAGGCCGAAATCGGGGCTGCCGTCGGTCAGGCCCACGAACGCGTACGGCGAGACGATGACGGTGGGCGTGAGGCGGTACTGCACGATGCCCGTCAACTCCACCGCGTTGTCACCCCCGGCCACGATCGAGCGCCGCCAGTCGAGCATGACGGTCCCCGCGATGACGGGCGTGAATTGCCGGCCGATGCCGATGCTGAACGCCGGCCGATCGCGGAAATCCTGGTGCGGCGGAGATCCCATGAAGGTGTAGCTCACGTCGCCCAGCAGGAAGAACTCACGGAAACGCTTGTCCCACTCGAGGCCGAAGCCGCCGTCCCATTCGCCCGTGCCCAATCCTTTGTCCGCGTCGGCGGTCGGGGCCTTGATCTTGACGAAGGGCGCGAGGCCGGGGAAGAGCGAATCCGGCCCCGCATCGTCGACGAGAAAGTAGCGGCCCTTGAAGTAGAGATCGCCGAAGCCGGCGTCCTTGCTGCGCCGCTGCCGATCCGACTGCGTGGGCTGGCCATCGACCACGACCACGCTCGTGTCCGTGTCGAGATAGATCAGCGACGCCGTCACGCCGACGTCGAACCGCTCGCCGAGATAGCGAAAGGTCACCGGCGCATAGAAGCTGCGCGTGGTGTCCTTGGTGCCGAAATCGCCCTGGTCGTAGCCCGCACCGACCTTCAACTGGAAATGCTCGCGCTCCGGCGCAGGCGATACATCGGTCCGCTCCGGCGCCTTGCGTTCCTGCGCGCCGGCGCCGCTCGTCGCCAGCAGCACCGCACACAGTGACGCCGCGCCCACCCGAAGGCTTCGCATGCACACCTCCTCACGGTTCAGGGGATGATGGCGGCCTCAGCAGAACACACGAAGCGCACGGCGGTCAACGCGCGCATGCCGGTGCGACAGGCGCGTTGACCCCTCGGTGATCGCATGGTCTAATCGTGCGTCGTTGCGGTGATCCTGGGGGATCGTCTAGCGGTAGGACGCCGGGTTCTGGCCCCGGTAACGGGGGTTCGAGTCCTCCTCCCCCAGCCACTCGCCGCGCATTGGGCGGCCCCATCGTCTAGAGGCCCAGGACACGGCCCTCTCAAGGCTGAAACACGGGTTCGAATCCCGTTGGGGCCACCAAGGTAATTTCGTTGATGTTTAACGCCGTCGTGTTTTAGGAACTTTCAAAACTTCCTCAAACACGTAGCGCGTCTCTTCCCGCTAACTCAACACCTCCAGCGCTTTCGATTCGTAGAAGTTCACCGCCGCTTTCAGCTGATGCGGCTGGATCTGCGCGTACACCTGCGTCGTCTCGATGCGCGTGTGGCCGAGCAGGGCGCGCACCTGCTCTAAGTCGTGATGTTCTGAGTACACCTCCATCGCCACCCCGTGCCGTAGGTCGTGCG
Organism: Candidatus Rokuibacteriota bacterium; assembly: GCA_003220335.1. Classification (GTDB taxonomy): domain Bacteria; phylum Methylomirabilota; class Methylomirabilia; order Rokubacteriales; family CSP1-6; genus AR12. The sequence goes on along the minus strand of QHSB01000081.1, from coordinate 10,289 downwards.
GCTTCAACATCGGGTAACCGATGAGGCGACCGTACACTTTGCAGAGTCGCCAGATGTTTTTCCCTGTCATCGGCCGCCAGATCGTTCCGACATGCCGCCGGCCGTAGGTGGACCAGAAGATCGGCGTGTCAGCAGTGAGCGGATCATTCTCCTTCGCGACGATATTGTCGATGTACTGCCCGAGATATTGACGGACAACGGTGGGCAGAGGAATATCGCGTGTCTTGCCGCCTTTCACCGGCACGCCACGCAGTCCCCAGTCAGGCGAGAAGTTGCGGACCCGCAAGCCAGCGACCGATTCTCGACGCATCCCCGTGAACTGCGGCGGGTGTCGCCGCAGGACGAAGCGGCGCTGCCTCCAGCGCCGCTGAAGCCAGCACCGCGCCCGCCGCCGCAGAGAGAGCGACACCGCCGAACACGCCGACGCCGCCTTCAGAAGTGAGCTGATCGGCCCTCGTCTACGATGTTTCATTCCACACATACAAGAACGTGCCATCGCTGGCGGTGGCAACGTTGCGCCCGCCTTTCCGGGTCGCACGATTCAGCGCTGACCGAACCCTTTCCTTGCTGTCCGTCAATTGTGCCAGTGGCACCTTGAGCGCGACGCCTCTCTGTACCTGATCGAGATCAGAGAGAATCCTGGTCACAACCGCTTTGTGCTTTCCATTGCGACCTTGCGGAACATCGGCCAGCGGCATGCCTTTGAAGTTCATCGGGACCTTCTTGCTTCCACGGCCCATGGCCCACCTCTTTGGGCGATACGCTAACGTTAAAGTAGCGTGACCTAATAGTATCCTCTGGCAACGAGTCCCGCAAGTATACGCGTCGGCGCATTACAGAAGCCGCCCGCCTCTACCCGGGCCTGACGAGACGCTCCGAACACGTCGGGACAAGACCCGCTAATCCAGCACGTGAGCCGATGCTAAAGGGGTCACCCGTATGACGCGCGCCCTGGTACGGTCACCGCATGACGAAAAAGAGCCAGGCAGTGCGGAGGCCCCGAACTCATTTCGAGCAGATTCCCGTCGAGGTCGTGAAGAAGGTTGCCGAGGCAGACGTTTCCAAGAATGAAGAGGCTGGAACTGACGACGTGATTGTCGAATCCACCTCTACAAAGAGTCGGCCCGGTCGCGTGCCGGCACGTTCGGTCGACAGAAAGCGACGTTGAGCCCTCCGGACAGTGGGCACGACAACGGACGCGCGCACCGTTATCGAACTGGCGTTTCTCACTCAACGAGGTGTCAATGCTCCACGAATTCATCACGACCTACCGCGACGAAATCATCGCAAGGGCGAGGGGGAAACTCACCGATCGGCCGTGGCCGCTTGTGTCGACGAGTGAGCTGGAGCATGGAGTCCCGCTGTTCCTGACCCAGCTCACCGAGACTCTCCGGTGGGAAACGACGCCAACGCCGTTCTCCCAGAAAGCGATCGCTGCTTCAGCTGTGAAGCATGGGCGTGAGTTGCGGGCGCTGGGGTTCAACATTTCTCAGGTCGTCCACGATTACGGCGACATCTGCCAAGCCATCACGGAGGTCGCCGTGGAGCAGCACCTGCCGATCACGAGCGGAGAATTCCACACTCTGAATCGCTGCCTCGACACCGCGATCGCGGAAGCCGTGACGGAGCATGCGCGCCTTACCGCCGACTTGAGATCAACCGAAGAAATCGAACGATCCGGACAACTGGCTCACGAAATTCGCGACATCGTCAGCACCGCGCTCCTCGCATTCCATATGTTGAAACGCGGAACCGTCGCCATCAACGGAAGTACCGGGACTGTGTTGGGCCGCAGCCTCATGAGCCTGCGTGACCTTGTCGACAACACACTCTCCGACGTGCGGATCGCGGCCAACATCCAGCGGAGCGAGCGGGTGTCGGTCACCGCTTTCCTGAGTGAAATCGCCATTGCTGCCCACCTGCAGGCCGAGAGCCGCGCCGTGCAATTCGCCCTCGATGAGGGGGACCCGCGGTTGTCCGTCGACGCCGACCCGCAGCTCCTCGCGTCCGCAGTGATGAACCTGTTGAACAATGCGTTCAAGTACACGCACGCCGGCGGGCGCGTGGTGCTCCGTGGACTGAGCAAAGATCGGCGCGTGCGTATCGAAGTGGAGGACGAGTGCGGCGGCATTCCCGACGGCACAGACGACCCGTTCAAGGCGTTCGCTGACCGGCGCAAGAACGACCGGACAGGTCTCGGCCTGGGCCTCTCGATCGCTCGCAAGGCAGTCAGAATGCAGGGAGGGGACATCCACTTTCGCAATCTACCCGGTAAGGGCTGCGTCTTTGCGATCGAGGTGCTCTTGGCTGGAGAAGACACGCCAGTTCCGCACGCAGTCGGATAAATCGCTTGAGCGGACCTGCCCCTACGAAACGGGACCGTCTTTAGCTTGAGGACGTGACTCCGACTTGCGGTCCTCTACCGGGACGGGAGGATCGCGATGAAGAAACCCCGATTCACCGAGCCGCAGAATATTGTCGTCGTTTCGCTCGTTGGGTCCAGTTGACAATCGCTTGAAATGCCTACGCGGTCGTGCCGACGTGCCGTCGAATGACGCCCCACGTTTGAGCGATCGCGCGCGCAGTAGGAGGCCGACATGCGGCCGATGTCTCGTGTGCGGGTGGCGCTGATCGCGCGGATATCGCTGGAGTGCGGGCCTGAGCAACTAACAACGCGATTCGCCCATCACTGCAAGGCGAGCACATCCTCGGATATACGACGAACGTCCAATCGATTGCGGCGCGCGGCCATGACATAGCTGTAGGCGTGCGCTGGGCGAGTCCGCTCGGACAGCGACCACGGAGATCGAGACCTCTCTGGAAAGGAGTTCGAACGATGCGCAGGCAAACGAGCTGGAAAGTATGGGTGGCGGCGTTCCTGTGCGCGGCGTTCGTGTTGACCGTCGGTCCCTCCGACGCCCAGACGCCCGGCCAGTCGCCGTCCGATGCGCGGGCGCTGCTCCTCAGGATGGCGGACCTCATTGGCAAGACACCGCGATTGAGCGTGACCGTGCATAGCGCCTACGACACGGTCCAGGCGTCCGGGCAAAAGGTCGAGTGGAACGAGATACGCACGCTCACCCTCAGTCGCCCGGACCGCCTGCGTATGGAGGCGGAAAAGAGCAGCGGGGCGCGCACCCTGGTCGTCTTCGACGGCAAGGAGATCAGCGCCTTCGACGAGTCGAGTCGGGCATATGCCCGGGCCGCTCAGCCCGGCGGAGTCGACGACACCCTCGTGTACTTCGTCCGCGATCTCGGCATGCGCCTGCCGCTGGCCGCGCTCTTCTTGAGCCGCGCGGCAATTGAGCTCGATGGCAGGGTTCGATCAGTGGAATACGTGGAGAAGACCGGGATCCTGGGAAGCCCCGCCCACCACCTCATCGGGCGGACGGACAGCGTGAACTTCCAGGTATGGATCAGCGACGGCGAGCAGCCGCTGCCCCAGCGCATCGTGCTGACCTATCCTGCCGCGCGGGGCCAGCCCGAGTTTCGAGCTCAGTTCTCCGCCTGGAACCTGACTGCAAGGCCTGCGGACTCTCTGTTCACGTTCACGCCTCCGGCGAACACGAGCAAGATTCCCTTTGCGACCGCGCTGGCGCAGGCGGCGCCTCGCCCCGGCGGCGCTTCGGCAAAGAAGGGAGTGAAGTGATGACACGTCGATTCTGGCCGATTGTCTGTGCCACCGGGCTCACTGTGAGCCTCATCGGAACGATCGCGAACGACGGCCACGCTCAGCGTGGAGCCGCGCGCGGCGGCCGCGCGGCCGGAGGCGCAGCCGGCAGCGCCGGCGGAGGATTCTCACGCGAAGGCCCGGCCGCCAGCGGCGGCTTGTCATCGCGCTCGTCGGGCGCCCCAGCGCAGCAGACCCGCGCTCGGGACACGGGCGAGAACCAGGCGGCCCGTCAGGACTCGCGCGCCGGCGCGCAGGCGAGTCGGCAGCAGTCCCGTTCGAGCGCGCAGTCCAGCCGCCAGGAGGTTTACGAGGACGAGCACTGGGACGAGGGCAAAGGACTCGCTGTCGCGGCAACCGGCGCGCTCGTTGCCGGAACCGCTGCTGCTGCGGCGTCGGCGGTCGCGGCCCCACCGCCGGCAGCTGCCGTGCCATCGTCGCAGTTCGCGACCCCGGCGGCGACACCGCTGCCGCCCGCCGCTGCGCCGTGCGCCAGTCCGACGTCGGTGCCCGTTGGAGAGGTCACGTATTCCAAATGCGGATCGACCTGGTACACGCAAGCCTATGGGGCGAACGGTCTGGTCTACGTGCAGTCGGCTCCACCACCGGGGTCCTGAGAACGCCGGCCTCGCGCCTCTAGATGGATTAAAAGACTCAGCGCTGGACTCGTTCCGGCGCTGAGCGCGGCCGCGCGGCGGCCATGGCCGCGAGATTTTCTCAGGCTGAGCGCGGCCAGCCTTTCCGCGCCAGCTGCCGGCAGCAGCCTCAGCCGACGACCATGGAACAGCGTGGCGGTGAGGTCACCCGCCACTATAGGGAGGGACGCCGATCCTCGACGTCGTGGAAGCCGGCGCGGACACGATCGTTGGGCGAGGCTCGGCCCAGACCCGGCTCGCGGGATCCCGCTCGCGGCGACCCGGGATCAGATCTGGCGGCGTCGTTTGACGCGCAATTGCGCCAGGGAGCGGGCGAGCGAACCGTTGACCGATGCGATTTCTTCGTCCGAGAGCTTTTCCCGCAGACGGGCTTCGGCGCGCTGCCGCGCTTCCTCCGCCTTCAGTTCGTCGATGCGGTCGGCCGGAATGGCGAGGTCCGTCAGGATGGCCACGCGTCGGCCGGTGACTTCGATGAGTCCCTCGCCCGTGGCGATGAACACATCACGGCCCTCCTTGCGCACGATCATTTCGCCCGGCACCAGTTGCGTCATCAGCGAGACGTGTCGTGGATAGATCCCCATCTGGCCGGCCACGCCGGGCAGGGTGACCATCTCCACGTCCTCGGAGTACACCGTGCCGGCCGGCGTGACGATCTCCAGCTTCAGCGTGGTGGTGGCCATATCGCGTCCGATCCCTCAACTGGGTTTGACTTCATCGATCCCGCCCTTCATGTAGAAGTCCCCTTCCGCCACCGCGTCGTGCTTACCCTCCAGGATTTCCTGGAAGCCGCGCACCGTATCGGCCACCGGGACTTGCTTGCCCTCGCGCCCGGTGAACACTTGCGCCACGCTGAATGGCTGGCTCAGGAAGCGTTGGACCTTGCGGGCACGCAGCACCGTGAGCTTGTCCTCCGGCGAAAGCTCGTCCATTCCGAGAATCGCGATGATGTCTTGGAGATCCTTGTAGCGCTGCAGGACCTTCTGTACTCCCCGCGCGACGTCGTAATGCTCTTGACCGACGATTTCGGGCGCGAGGGCACGAGAGGTCGAAGCGAGCGGATCCACGGCCGGGTAGATCCCCAGCTCGGCAATCGCGCGTTCCAAGACGATGGTCGCGTCCAGGTGGGCGAAGGTGGTGGCGGGTGCGGGGTCGGTCAGATCGTCGGCTGGCACGTACACCGCCTGAAACGACGTGATTGAGCCCTTCTTGGTCGAGGTGATGCGCTCCTGGAGCGCACCCATCTCCGCGGCAAGGGTCGGTTGGTATCCGACGGCGCTGGCGGTGCGGCCGAGCAGCGCGGACACTTCGGAGCCGGCCTGAGAGAACCGGAAGATGTTGTCGATGAACAACAGCACATCCTGATTCTTTTCGTCGCGGAAGTATTCGGTGATGGCGAGGCCCGACAGGGCGACGCGCAGGCGAGCGCCGGGGGGCTCATTCATCTGACCGTAGACAAGGGCAATCTTCGAGGCGCCGAGGTTGTCCTGTCTGATCACGCCCGCCTCGGACATTTCCTTGTAGAGATCGCTGCCTTCTCGGGTGCGCTCGCCGACGCCGGCGAACACCGACACGCCGCCGTGGAGCTTCGCGATGTTGTTGATCAGCTCCATGATGACGACGGTCTTGCCCACACCGGCCCCGCCAAACGCGCCGACCTTGCCGCCCTTCAGGAAGGGGCAGATCAAATCAATGACCTTGATGCCGGTGGCGAGCACCTGTGGAGACGTCGATTGGTCCACGAGTGAGGGTGGCGGGCGGTGGATGCGATAGTATTTCTCCGCGGTGACCGGCCCGCGCTCGTCCACCGGGTTGCCGCACACATCGAAGACTCGTCCCATCACGCCTTCGCCGACGGGCACCGAAATCGGCGCGCCGGTATCGATGACCTCGTAGCCGCGCTTCAGACCTTCGGTGCCGGACATGGAGACGGTCCGGACGCACTTGTCGCCGAGATGTTGCTGCACTTCGAGCGTCAGCTGGATGGGCTGGTCCTGAACTCTGTACTCGACCTTCAGCGCCTGGTAGATCCCCGGCAGTGTGCCCGGGAACTCGACGTCGACCACCGGACCGACGACCTGAACTATCGTGCCTCTATTCATCGTTCACCTGTGTTCATGTCCGTTAGGCGTTGCCCAGTTGGCCGCCGGCGATTTCCAGGAGCTCCTTGGTGATATTGCCCTGACGCAAATTGTTGTATGCGAGCGTCAGGTCCTTGATGAGGCTGGCCGCGCTGTCCGTGGCGTTCTGCATCGCCACCATGCGGGCGCTTTGCTCGCTGGCCTTGGCCTCCAGCATGACGCGGTACACGTAAATGTTGAGGTAATGTCCGAACAGATACCCGAGCACTGTCTCTGCGCTGAGCTCGAAGAGAACCTCGCCGGCCGCGACGGCGAGATCTCCGTCGGATTCCGTGTCGGGGATCGTCAGTCCTTTGATCTCGCCGATCGGCAGAAACTCCACCACGGCGGGTTCCTGGACCAGCGTGTTGATGAACCGCGTCGCGACGATCAGGACCTGGTCGACGTCGCCTTTCAAGAAGAGGTCGCGGGCAAAACCGACCATCGGACGGGCCTCGGCGAACCGCGGCGTGTCCGCAAACGTGAACTCCGCGGCCAATTGACGGTCGGTGCGCGCGATGAACTGGGCCGCCCGCTTCCCGGCGGCAATGAACACGGTCGTCGCGGGATCGAATTGCATGACGGCGCGAAACAGGTTGCTGTTGAGCGCCCCGCACAGACCTTTATCCGTGCCGAACAGGATCACGGCGCGTTTACGGACTTCGCGCGTCTCCAGCAGCGGATGGGTGAAGTCAGAGGCGTGAGTCGTCGCGGCACGTTGCATGCGATACAGCAAGTGTCCGAACGGGCGGGTGCTCAGCGCGGCGTCTTGGGCGTTGCGCATCTTCGAGGCCGCCACCATCTGCATCGCTCTGGTGATCTGGGCGGTGCTCCTGACGGACTTGATGCGCCGACGAATGTCACGAGGGCTGGGCATCACGCACCGTGCCGGTGCTCATGTCCACGTCTGTGTGAATGCGTCGGCGACGGTCTTCAGCTCGGCCTTCAGTGCGTCGCTGAGCGTGTGTTCCCGTTTGATCGTGGCGAGCAGCTCGACGTGCCGCGTGACCAGAAAATCCATGAATGTGGATTGGAAGGCCCTGACCCTCGGCACCGGCACCCGGTCCACGTATCCGTTTTGCACCGCCCAGATGACGGCCACCTGGACCTCGACGGGAATGGGGCGGTACTGCGTCTGTTTGAAAATCTCCATGATGCGCTTGCCACGGTCGATCTGCGCCTGCGTCTTGGCGTCGAGGTCGGAGCCGAATTGCGCGAATGCCGCCAGCTCCCGGAACTGCGCGAGCTCGCCCTTGAGCTGGCCGGCGACCTGCTTCATGGCCTTGAGTTGGGCCGCGGAGCCGACGCGAGAGACCGACAGGCCGACCGAAATCGCCGGACGCACGCCCTGGTAAAACAGGTCCGTTTCCAGATAAATCTGCCCGTCGGTGATCGAGATGACGTTGGTCGGTACGTACGCCGACACGTCGCCCGCTTGGGTCTCGATGATGGGCAGGGCCGTCAGCGAGCCGTTGCCATACTTCTCGCCGACCCGCGCCGCGCGCTCGAGCAACCGGCTGTGCAGGTAAAATACGTCACCGGGATAGGCTTCGCGACCCGAAGGCCGCTTCAACACGAGCGACACCTGCCGGTAGGCCACGGCGTGCTTGGAGAGGTCGTCATAGACGATCAGCGCGTCCATGCCGTTGTCCATGAACCACTCGCCCATCGCCGCACCGGCAAATGGCACGAGATATTGATTGGCGGCCGAATCCGAGGCCGCCGATGACACGATGATGCTGTATGGCATCGCGCCGGCTTCTTCGAGCACCGCAATCACCCGGGCAACGGTGGACTGCTTCTGACCGATCGCGACGTAAATACAGTAGAGGGGGCGGTACGATGAGTCGCCGGCCGCCTCAGCGGCTTTGTTGAGCTCGGCCTGGCTGATGATCGTATCGATGCAGATGGTCGTCTTGCCGGTCGCGCGATCGCCGATGATCAATTCGCGCTGGCCGCGGCCAATCGGAATCATCGCGTCGATCGCCATGATGCCCGTCTGCACCGGTTGGTCGACCGACCGGCGGCGCATGATGCCGGGCGCGATCTTCTCGACTGGATACGAGATGTCACTCTTGATCGGCCCTTTGCCATCAAGGGGTTGGCCCAGCACGTTCACGACGCGTCCCAGTAGACTCTTGCCCACGGGCACTTGCAGAAGCTTGCCGGTGGTGCGGGCTTCGTCGCCTTCCTTGAGCTGGGTGTAATCCCCGAGGATGATCACGCCGACCTCGGTCTCTTCGAGATTCAAGACCAGGCCGGTCACGCCGTCGCCCAGGTCGATCATCTCGTTGAGCATGGCGTCGGTCAGACCTTCGATCTTGGCGACGCCGTCGCCAAGCTCGCGGATGCTGCCGACGTTCTGCCTGGCGGCGGCGGTTCTGGCGCCGGCGATTTGGGCTTCGATCTCCATCAACAGGTTGCTCATGGCCCCTCGCTTTTTAGAAACTCTTTTCGAGCGCTGTCAGCCGAGCCTGCACGCTGCCGTCATACACGTCGCTGCCCACCTGGATGCGCACCCCGGCGATCAACGCCGGGCGGTAGGCGAAGGTCGTGGTGACGTGCGGGCCGTAACGGCGCATGAGACCCGCCTCGATGGCAGCCTGCACATCCGCTGGCACGACCGTGACGCTCTCGATGATGGCCGTATGGCGGGCCCGGTCCAGTCTCAGCAGCCGCCGAAAGTGTGAAAGGATCGCCGGGCCATCACGGCGACCAGCGGTGACAACGCGTTGCACCACGTGCCGGACGCGGTTCTCAGCGAGCAAGCGGTTCACCAGGCAAAGGTGGAACAATTGCTTGGCGTCGCGTTTCGCCCGTTTGTTGACCTTCATGGGCTATGCCGCAACTCGCCTCGCGGTTTCCTCGGCGAGCCTGCGCTGATCTTCTGACGTCAGAATCTTGCCGGTCACCGCGGTGGTCGCCTGCACCACCAGCCGGCCGACCTCGCGCTTGAGTTCGGCGAGCATGCGGTCATGTTCTCGGGCGGCGGCTTCGCGGGCGTTGATCGTGATCTGTTCCGCGGCCGCGATGGCCTTCTGGGTCTGCTGCTCCCGCACCCGGGCGGCGGCGGCCCGGGCCTCCTCGATCAAGATGTTCGCCTGCGCATTCGCCTGCACCATCACGTCCTGCCGCTGGGCCTCGGTCCGCGCCAGCTCGGCCTTGATCTGCTCGGCATTGGCCAGACCCAGAGCGATTTGTTGACGCCGCACGTCCAGCATCGTGAGGACGGGGCGATAGGCGAACCGGTAGAGGATCACACAAACGATGCCGAAGCTGATGACCTGCGCGAGCAGATGAGACCAGTCCACGCCGAAGGTCGCGAGAATCCCCTCGGGACGCATTCTGCCTATCTCACCAGGAACAGGGCGTAGAACACGATCGCTTCGGCGAAGGCAATTGACAGGATGGACTGAACCAGGATCTGGGTCGCCGCGCCCGGGTTACGTCCCACTGCGTCCGACGCTTTCATCCCGATCAGACCAACACCGAGGGCAGCGCCGAGCGCCGCCAGACCAACGTGTAGGCTGCCAGTCATGGAACCCCCTCTTTCCCTTTTTCCTCATGCTGACAAACGAGGAGAGTAAAGACAGCGCACAACAGCATGAACACCAGCGCCTGCACCAAGCCCACGAGCAGTTCCATGAAATAAAACGGTATCGGCAGCAGCCACCCGAGAGCGGGAACGACCCTGGACATGGTCTCCAGCATGTTTTCCCCGGCAAAGATGTTGCCGTAGAGCCGAAAACTCAGTGAAACCGGCCGAAAGAGAATGGAGACGATCTCCAGACAGCCGGCGGCGAAGAACACGACGATCATCAGCACCTTCAAGAACCCGGTGCTCTC
>QHSB01000405.1 GCA_003220335.1 Candidatus Rokuibacteriota bacterium | reverse complement strand
TGGGCAGCACGATGGTGAGGAACGCGCGGTCGGTCAGCACGGCGCCGTAGTGCGCGAGCCCCACCCAGGTCTTCTTGGGGTCGTAGAGCGTCCAGTCGCGGAATGACGCATTGGCGCCGATGACGATGGGCACGACCTGGAAGAGCAGGAGGATCGCGGCGGCCGGCGTGATGAGGAGCAGCATGAAGCGCTCCTGCTCGCGGAGCCACCGGCGCGCGGGGGGCCTCATGTGAGGCTGGATTGTAGCGCGACCGCCTCGGGTACCATGACGGAATGAGTCGAGCGCGCTACCACTTCTCGGGCGTCGGCGGCGCGGGCATGAGCCCGCTCGCGCGCCTCATGCGGACGCGCGGCCACGCCGTGCAGGGCTCGGATCGCGCGTTCGACGCGGGCGGCAACCGCGAAGCGGCCGACGCGTTGCGCGCCGCCGGCGTCGAGCTCGTGCCGCACGACGGCCGCGGGATCACCGCCGCCATCGAGCGCTTCGTCTTCTCCACCGCCGTGGAGGCCGAGACGCCGGAGATGCGGGCGGCGCGCGCGCTCGGCCTGGCGATGGTCACGCGCCCGGCGCTGCTCGCGGAGCTGGTGAACGCGGGCCGCCCCGGCGTCGCGGTCAGCGGCACCAGCGGCAAGAGCACGGTCACCGGCATGGTGGCGTGGCTCGCGCGCGAGTCCGGGACGGCGGCGGCGGTGATCGGGGGCGCGGCGCTCGTCGGCGAGGGCGGCGGCGGCTGCCTCGTATCGGGGCCCGACGGCGGCGCGGTGGCGGCCGAGGCCGACGAATCCGACGGCACGCTCGTGGGTTATCGCCCGGCGCTGGGGCTGATCCACAACATCAGCCGCGATCACACGGAGCTCGACCCGCTGCGCAAGCAATTCGCGACGTTCGCGGCCCAGTGCGGGCGCCTCTTCGTCAACGCGCGCTGTCCCGAGGCGTTCGCGCTCGGCCGGAGCGCCGGCGCGAGCTCCTACGGCGTCGCCGAGGGCGCCGACGCGCCCCTGACGGCGCACTCGCTGGGGCCGGCCCGCGCGACCGGCGTGCTGCGCTGGCGCGGCCGCGACGTGACCCTCGACGTGCGCCAGCCGGGGCTGCACAATCTCGAGAACGCCGCGGCCGCCGCGCTCGTCGCGCTCGAGCTGGGCATTCGGGCCACCGACATCGAGCGCCTGCTGGCGCGCTTTCCGGGCGTCGCGCGCCGCTTCGAGACGGTCGGCGTCACGCGCGCGGGCATCCGGGTCATCGATGACTTCGCGCACAACGGCGAGAAGATCCGCGCGGCGCTGACGACGGCCCAGGCCGGCGCGCCGCGCGTCGTTGCCATGTTCCAGCCGCACGGCTTCGGCCCCGCGCGCTTCCTGCGGGGCGAGCTGCGCGAGCTGCTCCTCGGCCTGCTGCGTCCCGCCGACCGGTTCTGCTACGCGGAGATCTTCTACGCGGGCGGCACCGTCACGCGCGATCTCTCGAGCCGTGATCTGGCCGGCGACATCGGCTGCGCGTACGCGGAAGACCACGCGGCCGTCGTGCGGTGGGTGGCCGGCGAGGCGCGGCCCGGCGACACGGTGCTGCTGATGGGCGCGCGCGACCCGGAGCTGCCGGGTCTGGCGCGGCGCGTGCTCGCGGCGCTGGCCTGAGCGCCCGCGTCAGACGCGGGGCACGTTCCAGACGCCGACGCCGCCGAAGCGCTCCGGCGCGATCCGCGTGATGTAGCCGGGCTGGTTGCGAAACGCGGGCGGCGGGAACTCCACGGTCGGGCCGAGGTAGCGATGCGCGAGTTTTTGCAGGAGGGAGGCGGCCCCGCCCTCGGTCACGCGCGCGCGACCGTACACCACCACGTACTCGCGCAGCCCGATGGCGCTCAGCGTCGTGGCCAGCATCGACAGCGCCACCCGCGGATCGTGGCGGACGTTCCTCGTCTTTCGCCGGTCGCCCATGTGGCCGATCACGAACTCATCGCCCTCGATGTCCACCCAGACGATGGTGACCTGGGGGCCGCCATCGGCGTTCAGGGTGGTGAGGTGGGCGAAGGGCGCGGTGTCGACCACCGTGCGCACGGCGTCGGGGATCTGCATCGAAGCGGCTCCTCTCTCAGGGGGGGTCAGCGGAGGGCGCGCAGGGGCGCTACGCACGCGTGTCGTTCATGCCCATCGCCCGCTCGACGGCGACGACGTCCTCCGGTCGCGCGAAGGGCGCGGGAGCGGGCTGGCCCGACGTGCGCGGCCGGCCGATGGCCTTGAAGAACTCCTCGAGCCCGTGGGGGGTGATCAGCCACATCATCACGAGCTCCTCGGCGCCGTCGTTGACGATCTCGTGCTTGACCTCGTAACCGAGGAAGCACGCGGTGCCGGGGACGAGCGGATGCTTCGTGCCGTCCACCACCACGTGGCCGCGCCCGCGGAAGCAGATCTGCAGCTCGATCTGGTCGCCGTGCGAGTGCTCGCGCACCCGGCCGCCGGGCGCGATCGTCTGGTAGCCCATCGAGAGCGCGGGGAAGCGCGTGAGCGCCGGTGTGAGCTTCGGATCGGCGTGGCCGCTGGCGGGCACCGGCTGCCAGTACGACGGACCCTCATCGGGCTGGACGACGACGGCGTGGCCCCGGGGCGCTGGGTTCGTGCTCATGATAGCCTCCGCCCCGCAAGTGTACCGTAGGGCCCGGACAGGAGGCGCCGATGGCGACGAAATCCTTTCCCGTGTTCGATTGCGACAGCCACATCGTCGAGCCGCCGGCGATCTGGGACGAGTACGTGCCCGCCGGCGTGCGCGCCTGGGTGAAGAGCCAGTTCCACTTCCACACGGACACCGACACGCTGTTGATCAACGGCCGCGCCGTGCCCGCCTCGCGCGAGCGCGCCAACGCGGCGGAGGTCGGCTGGCCGCGCTGGAACAAGAAGGACGTCGGCCGGTTGACGCCGGGCACCGAGGAGTGGAAGGCGCGCTTCGGGCGGCTCAAAGGATGCCGCGACCCGCACGCGCGCCTGAGCGACATGGACGCGCTGGGGACCGATCAGGTGATGCTGTTTCCCACGTGGTTCGTGCGCCTCGCCCTCGTCCGCGACGCGGAGGCGGCCCGCGTGCTGGCGACGGCATACAACGACTGGGTCGACGACTACGCCGCCGCCGATCGCCGCCGTCTCTTTCCGTGCGCCGTGCTGCCGATCCAGAGCGTCGAGCACTCGATCGCCGAGCTGCGGCGCGTGGCGAAGAAGGGGTTCAGGGCCGCCGCCGTCCGCCCGTGCTTCTGGAACGGCCGCTATCCCACGCTGCCGGAGTTCGATCCGCTCTGGCGCGAATTCGAGGAGCTCGGCGTCGTGCTCGCGATGCACACGTTTCCGTCGCGCGAGGCGCTCACGCCGGAGTGGGGACAGCGCATCGCGCAGACGCGCGGCGCCGGCACCGGCCTGCTCTTCACCGACGAGGCCGTCGTCTACTCACCGGGCCAGTTCGTGAGCAACATCGTGTTCGCCATGGAGCCGACCATCGACGCCAGCGAGGCGCTCGGCTTCATCATGGAGGCGATGACGTGGCTCACCACGGTGCTCATGACGGGCTGGCTGGAGAAGTTCCCGCGGCTCAAGTGCACGGTGCTCGAGTCCAACGCGACGTGGCTGCCCATGGTGCTGGGCCGCAGCCGCAACTTCCTCGACCTCCACGCGTTCCAGCGCGGCCAGGAACGGACGATCGCCGATCCCTACGAGACGTTCTATCGGCGCTGCTTCATCGCGTTCGAGAGCGACGAGGCGCCGGTCTACCGCATGTGGGACCTCTACGAGAACGTGGGGATCTGGTCGTCCGACTATCCGCATCACGACGCCGAGGACGTCTGGGAGGCGCTCGAGCTGATGGCGAAGTTCGGCGTGCCGGAGCCGGTGCAGAAGAAGCTGCTGGGGGAGAATGCGCGACGGCTCTACGGCATCGAGCCGGTGCTCGTCGTCAAGGAGCGGATCGACGACTTCCGGCCGGAGATCCTGGCCTGGTAGCCGCTCAGTAGCCGGGCTCGTCCAGCAGGGGAAACGCGCTCGTCACGCGCGGCATGGCCACCACCGGTGCGCCGTGATGGAGGTACGAGGCGTCCAGCTCCTTCCAGCGGGCGACGCCGAGCAGGCCGAGCGCGATGCGGATCTCGTCCTCGAGCAGCTCCATCACGCGCACGCAGCCCGGCACGCCGGCGGCGGCCAGGCCGATGCACGGCAGCCGCCCCAGGCCGACGAGGTCGGCGCCCAGCGCCAGCGCCTTCACGACGTCGGTGCCGCGCTGGAAGGCGCCGTCCACGATGATGCGCGCGCGTCCCGCCACCGCCTTGACGACCTCCGGCAGCACGTCGGTCGAGCCCCGGCCGTGGTCGAGCTGGCGGCCGCCGTGGTTGGAGACGTAGACGACGTCCACGCCGTGCTCGCAGGCGATCGCCGCATCCTCGGCGGTGGCGATGCCCTTGAGGATGAGCGGCACCGTGTGCGTGTCCTTGAAGCGCTTGACCTGATCCCAGGAGAGCGCGGCCTGAAAATCCTGGCCGGTGGCGCGCACACGCCAGGGCTTCACGAAGCGCCGCGCCAGGTCGCGCTCGCGCCGGCTGTACATCGCGGTGTCCACGGTCATGCAGAACGCCGCATAGCCGTGCGCGAGGGCGCGCTTGACGTGATCGTCCACGAAGGCGTCGTCACCGCGGACGTAGAGCTGGAAGATGCGGAAGTTGTCGGCCGCCTTCGCCGTCGCCTCCAACCCGGGGTTGCACGCGCTCGAGAGCATCTGCGGCACGCCGAACTCGGCCGAGGCCTGGGCGGCGGTGGCGCCGCCGCCCGGCGTGAACGACTCGACCGAGCCGATGGGCGCGAACATCACCGGGATGCGTAGGGGGCGCCCGAGGAAGGTGGACGAGGCGTCGAGCCGGGAGACGTTGCGCAGCACGCGCGGCCGGAAGGCGATCGAGTCGAGGGCCAGCCGGTTGCGGCGGAGCGTCGTCTCGGTCTCGGTGCCGCCCATCAGGTAATCCCACTCCCCGGCGGGCAGGCGGTTCTTCGCGGCGCGGACGATCTCGTGCAGCGTCTGGAAGCGGTCTTCGAGTCCGGAGCTCATGGCCCCAGAGAATAGCAGAACGACCCGCGTGCTACGCTAGCGCCCCTATGAGCCCCACGTCGAGCTCCGAGGCGTCGTCGCGACCGTTCGCCGGCATCGAGGTCGTCGAGTTCGGCCAGTTCATCGCCGTTCCGTTCTGCGCGCAATTGCTCGCGGAGGGCGGCGCGCGCGTGATCAAGATCGAGGCGCTCGAGGGTGATCCGGTGCGGCAGCTCTCGCCGCTCGTCCCGGGCGAGACGCGCCACTTCCTGTCGCGCAACCGCGGCAAGCGCTCGCTCCCGCTGGACCTCCGCCACCGACGCGCGAAGGACGTCATCGAGCGCTTGCTCGCCCGCGCCGACGTGATCCTCACGAACTTCCGCCCCGGCCTCGCCGAGGAGTTCGGGCTGGACCACGCTTCACTCGCGCCCCGCTTTCCGCGGCTCATCGTCGGCAGCGTCAGCGCCTTCGGCCGCCGCGGTCCCGACGCGCGGCTGGCCGGCATGGACCTCGTCGTGCCGGCGCGCACGGGACTCATGGCCTCGCTCGGCAAGGTGGAGGATGGCGTGCCCGCCACCGGCGAGGCGCCCGTCGCCGACTACGTCTGCGCCCTGTCGCTCGCGTTCGGCATCGCGTCCGCACTGCTTCGCCGCGAGCGCACCGGGCGCGGCGGCGAGGTGGAGGCGGCGCTGATGATGGCGGCGCTGGTCGCGCAGAACAACTCCATGGTGCGCGTCGAGTCGGTGGACGGGCCCGAGCACGCGACGGTGCGCGCGCGGCTCGCCGCGATGCGCGCGGCGGGCCGGCCGTTCGCCGAGCAGGACGAGATCGTGCCGTCCGCGCGCACGCCCGGCATGGTCAACGTCTACTACCGCACCTACGCGACGAAGGACGACGTGGTGGGCGTCGCGTGCGTGAGTCCCGGCCTGCAGCGCGCGTTCATGGAGGTCCTCGGGCTCGTGGACGACGCCCCGCGGGGCGCGGATCGCGCCGGCCTCGAGCGGCACTACGCCGGCCTCGCCGAGCGATGTGAGAAGGTGCTGGCCTCGCGCACCGCCGCCGAGTGGAAGCCGATCTTCGACAAGCGCGGCGTGCCCGGCGCCGCCGTCCGGTTCTCCGCCGAGCTGTTCGACGACGAGCAGGCGCGCGCGAACGGGTTCTTCCACGACCTGCCGCATCCCGCGCTCGGCCCCGTGCGCGTGCTGGCGCCGCCGGTGAAGCTGGACGGCGGCGGCTTTCAGCCCGGCGCGCCGACCCCGGCCTTCGCGTCCCAGACACGCGCGATCCTGGGCGAGCTCGGCTTCGACGCCCCGGCCATCGACGCGCTGCTCGCCGCGAAGGTCACCCGCGCCGGTTAAATCAGTCGCGCGGTTGCAGCGCGTGGAAGGGGGGTGGCAAGCCGTCGCGCCAGCGATCGGGGACGATCCCGAAGGCCTCGATGAAGCGTTGCCAGCCGCTGGCGAAGCTGATCGTCATGCCGAGGTCGAGGATCTGGTCGTCGCTGAAGTGGCGGCGGAGCGCCTCGTAGAACGTCTCGTCGACGGTTGGCTCGGCACCGGTGAGCCGGTCGGCCAGCCGCAGCGCCGCCTTCGTCCGCTCGGGCAGGTCGGAGCGCTCGTAGTCACCGAGCTTTGCCACCAGGTCTTCGGACGCGCCCCGGCTCACGGCCGAGGAGGATCGCGCGAGGCTTCAGTGCACGCAGCGGTTGTTCCACGCGAGCTTCACGCGCACCAGCTCGAACAGCTCCGGCTCGACCGACGAGCCGCCACCGTACATGTAACGGATGAACCCCCACGTGGCGTCGAGCAGCCCGGGCCGGCGCGCCATGGTGAGGAAGAGGTTGTCGTCCTCGTACGCGTTCTTGAACCAGCGGTCGAGCATTCGCTGCAGATGCTCGTTCAGCTCCTCGCGCCTCGCCTTGGGCAGCCGTCCGCGCTCGTTGGCCATGCGGACATGATAAGCCTGCGACGAACGCTCAGCCGGTCAGGTCGAAACCGACGAGCGCCGACAGCTCGCGCAGCGCGGCGTCGGGATCGTCCACCTTGATCGTGTGCATCCCGGGCGCGCGCGCCGACTTGAGGTTCATCCCGATGTCGTCGAGGAAGGCCGTCTCGGGTGGCGTCACGCCGAGCTCCCGGCAGGCGAGCTGATAGATGCGCGGATCGGGCTTGCGCATGCCGACGGCCTGCGATTCGATCACGACGTCGAAGTGGGGGCAGAGCCGGTGCGGGCCTCGGCGATGTAGGTCATCAGACGCCTGGCGTCGACGGCCACGCCGTGCGCCCAACAATCCGCCTCGAACGGCAAGCACCAGGCCTCCAGCGTGAGCTCGCCGCGCTCCAGCCGCGACCACGCGCCGGCCTCTCCCGAGCCGACGACGGCGCGGTTGATCGCGTTGGCGGGCAGGCCGTGGTCGCGCTCGTAGCGGGCGATGGCGTGCAGCGGCGAATCCTGGACGACGCCGCCGATGTCGAAGAGGACGCCGGCGACGCGGGCCACCGGCCTCAGTGCGCGACGGCGCGAACCGCCTGGGCCGCGAACGGCTCGGCGGGCACATCGCGCAGGGCCACCGTCGCCCGCAGCGCGCGCAGGCCGTGGACGCCCTGCAGCTCCTCCAGCTCGAGGTCCTCGACCTCGCCGCTGACGTAGCCGAGATGACGCAGGTACTCGAGGTAGCCGCGATACTCGGCGGCCTCGCCGGGCTGGCCATAGACGATGGCGAGCTTGCCGGGCTGGGTCACGCGCTCGGGGCTGCCCTTGACCAGCGCCTTGTCGATCCGCTTCTTCACGATCTCGTAGCGGATGTCGTAGGCGCCGTCGACGTCGAAGCGCTTCTCGTCGAAGCGGAAGCGGATCGACATCGGCGCGTGCTGCACGAGGACGAGGTGCGTCGTGTGCAGCGGCACCGGCAGCTCGGCGGTCAACCGGTCGGCGCGGGCGGCGATGCCGCAGGCGACCATGAGCTGCCAGATGCGCAGGCTCTTGAGATAGAGCGGATCGAAGCGCCCGTCTTCGACCAGCGAGGCGCCCACGTAGATCTGGTGGTCGACGCCGTCGGTCTTCTGCTTCTCGAAGTAGTGCGGGAAGATGTCCTGCGCCGCCTGCTCCTCGAGGTCCAGGTAGGACGAGATCATGTCGGCGACACGCGTCACGCTGTCCTCGAAGACACGGCGCTGGCCGTAGACGGCGCCGAGCCGCGGGTCGAGCGCCCCGCGGTAGGCCTCGATGGCGCCGCGCACCGCCTCGCCGAACGTCCCGAGATGCTCGAACAGCGATTCCACCTCCGCGCGCAGGAAGGCGACGATCCCTGTCTCGTCGCCGGCGGCCACGCCCTTGCGGATCTGCTCGGCGTGCCGTTCCACGCGGTAGCGCAGCTGATCCAGCGCGGGCAGCCGGCGCGCCTTGTAGGCGACGTCCACGACCTCACGCGCGAGCGCCAGCTGGGTGAGCAGATCGGTCTGGATCGCGCGCTCGCGCTGCACGGACGAGCCGCGGATGTCGGAGAGCGCGTACAGCGGGTACACGTTCTCGAAGACGATCGGCTCCAGCTCGGCTGCGGCCGAATCGCCGGTGCGCTCCAGCCCGTCCATCACCGCTTTGCGGAAGCGCCACTCGACGACCGGGTGGATGGCCGTGAAGCGCTCCTTGATCGCCGTCTGGATGCGCGCGTTGAACTCCTCCATGCTGCGCCGCACGGCCATCGCGAACAGCGGCAACACCTCGTGCAGCGCCGGCAGGTGTGAGGAGTCGAAGTCGCCCGGCTGCGGCGAGCCGAGCTCCAGGGTGCCGATCACGCGGTCCTGGTAGTGCAGCGGCGCGACCACGAGCGTGCGGACGCCGGAGGCGAGGATCGCGTCCTCGACCGGCGTGCGGTTCGGCATCGTCGCCAGATCGTCGATGACGATCGGCTCACCCTTCTGCACGGCGCGGGCGTAGATGGTGCCCGCGAACTCCGCGACGGTGTGGTGCGCGGAGTCGGCGAAGATGCACGAGTGCTCGTGCGCCGAGAAGTCGTTGAGAACCAGCACGCGATCGCCGTCGATGGCGCCGAGTCCCAGCTGGAGCTGCGGGCGGCGGAAGAGCGTGCGCAGCCGCCCCTCCAGCCCCGTGAAGCGTTCCTTGGAGACGATCGACTCGCGGTCGATGAGGTCGCGCTTGAGCGCGGAGAGGACTTCCTGCTCCGTCACCTCGAGGGCCTTCAGGATCGTGAAGCCGCGCAGCACGAAGCGGTCGGATGGCAGCGCATCGGCCATCTCCGCGGCGTCGAGCAGGCTGATCTGCACGCGGTGGCGCATGTCGGCCGGCAACGCGGGTTTCTCGCCCTGCACTTCGACGTCGACGAACGTCCAGTCGAAGAGGAGGCGGAAGTGACGGTCGAGCCCCGTGTCCGGGTCCGGCACGGTGAGGATCAGCGGCACGTTGAGCTCGAGCTCGAGGCCGTACACCTTCTCCAGCACCATGCCGTAGGCGTAGGCGCGCCGCATGGCGGCGATCATCGGCCCCTCGAGGTTGAGGCGGCCCTTGAGGTGCCAGTCCTCCGTCATGAGGAGGCGCTCCATCGGCGGCGTCGCGTAGAAGCCGTGCAGCTGCATCGGCACCATTGCCGCGCCGTAGCCGTGCTGCGAGAGCGCGGGCGGAAACGCCGCGGCCATCAGCAGGTCGAGCAGGTCCTCGTGACGCTCGGTCAGTGAGCAATCCGTGAGCGGCTCCAGCAGCTCGGGAACCTTGGCGACCTCCGCGGCGATGACGCGCGCGACGGCGCCCTTGGCGGAGTCCTGGCGCTCGGCCAGGCGCGTCCAGAAATCGATCAGCGGCCTCAACGACAGCACGATGCGGAACGGGACGCCGCTCAGATCCTCGGTCAGCGCTTTCTGAAGGTCTGCCATGGCTCGATTCTACCGCCTACCGCCCGAAAAACCCGCCGGCGGGCCGCGCGTGGGCGTGCCAGTGGTCGGGAATGTTCCGCATGTGCTGATCCACCCAGTGCTCGCCGATCTGCTTGTGCGCCACGTCCTTGAGATGCGCGAGCATGTGCAGGAGATGCTCGGGGGGCGGGTCCACGCCGTGCTCCCGCCAGACCACCATCGGGGTCTCGCAGATCTCACACTCGGCGACCCAGCAGATCTCGTCCTCGTGGAACCAGGGGGTGATGCGCTCCGCCCGGCACAGCATGCAGTCGGACATGCCGTGACTCTACCGCGAGGCCGGCGCCGCCGCAGCCGTCAGAGCGCCCGCACGGGAAGGCACAGGTCGCACCGGAACACGCCCGCCTTCGGATCCACCATCGGGTCGCCGCGATAGAGCTCGTAACAGGGGCGATCGTCGGGCTGGTAGCCGCTGCCGGGCAGCCAGGAGGCGAAGACACGCATCCAGACCGGCAGGATGTCGCGCGCGGTGCCCTCGAACGGGGCGATGGCGTACGTGCCCCCGGGGATGTCCATCACGTTGACGAGGCGATCAGGCTGGAAGTCCGGCGGCACGACGACGCACGCGTCGTAGCGGTACTTCTCCGGCGCCGTGACCGTGGGGTCGTCGTACGTCACGCCGATCGTCGTCCGGCCCGGTGGACGGAATCCGTGCGCCTCCAGCCATCGGCCGAATTTTTCCCACAGCTGGGGGATGCCGTCCGGCCCGGGCGGTCCCGTGTAGCGCATGTAGGCGACGTGGAACGGCGGCTGCTCGCGCACGTTCACGCTCATGGTGGCCTCCTTCGCGGTCGTGCGACGAGTGTCCACGCGGCGCGGCCCGCGTGCTTTGCCGGTCTTGCGGAGTTGTTTGCGCGGCTTGCGCGAAAGGCGGCGGCGCCAGCGCGCCGCGCCGCCGCTTCGCCACGCGGTCGCACTCATGCCGAAGTGGGCGCGGAACGCCCGCGCGAACGTCGCGGCGGACATGAAGCCGTGGTCGAGCGCGATCTCGAGCACGCTGGCGTCGGTGCGTCCCATCAGCGCCGAACCCGCGCGCTCGAGGCGCAGCCGCTGGATGAAGCCGAAGAGCGTCTCACCAGTCACGGCCTTGAAGACGCGATCGAAGTGGAAGGGCGAGAACGCCGCCACCCGCGCCAGCTCCGCGAGCGTCAGCCCCTCGGCGAGATGCCCGCGGATGTGGTCGATGACGCGGTTGACGCGCCGGTCGTACTCGAGCCGTTCGGCGCCGCCCACGGCCGCGCGCTCAGTACTTGTTGGCGATCGGCAGCTCGTCGGCCGGGAACAGCGTGATGATCTGGGCCCCGCCCGGGGTGACGATCACTTCCTCCTCGATGCGCGCGGCCGAGGTGCCGTCGGTGGCGGGGCAGTACGTCTCGACCGCGAACATCATGCCCGCCTGCAGCTCCATGGGATCGTCGAACGAGTTCAGCCGGCTGATGATGGGCCGCTCGTGCAGGCCCAGGCCGATGCCGTGGCAGAAGTTCAGCCCGAACGCGGCCATCTCGCTCTCGAAGCCGATCTCCTGCGCCTTGGGGAAGGCCCGCGCGATCTTGTCCGTCGTCACGCCGGGCTTGATGAGCGCGATGGCCTCGTCCATCCACTCGCGCGCCTTCTTGTAGGCCACCAGCTGCGGCTTCGTCGCCTTGCCGACGCTGAACGTGCGGTAGTAGCAGGTGCGATAGCCGATGAACGACATGATGATGTCGAAGAACGCCTGGTCGCCGGGTCGGATGATGCGGTCGGTGAAGTTGTGGGGGTGCGGGCTGCAGCGCTCGCCGGAGATCGCGTTGATCGCTTCGACGTTGTCGCTGCCCATCTCGTAGAGACGCTTGTTGGCCAGCGCCACGATCTCGTTCTCGCGCGCACCCGGCTTGAGGGCCTCGAAGATGTCCTGGTAGACGCCGTCCACCATCGCCGCCGCCATGTTCAGGAGGGTCAGTTCGTCCTGGCTCTTGAGCATGCGCGCCTCGAGCATCACCTGCTGCCCGTCGCGGACCTCCACCCCCACCTCTTGCAGCGCGAAGAGAAACGGCGGCTCGACGAGGTCGATGCCGAGTGGCATGCCTGCCACCCCCTCGGCCTTCAGGATGTCGCGGATCTCCTCCGCCGCGCGCCTGAAGAGCCCGGCCTTCGGCGACACCGCCCCGCGCATACCCACCATGCCGGCGAGCGACTGGCGCTCCGGGATCTGCGGCGCATAGAGGCGGTGGTGCCGCGCGGCCGAGCCGAAGTCCCATACCCACGGCTCGCCGGTGCCGCTCAGCAGGCACCAGCGCGTGAGCTTGTCGCGCGCCCACTCGCCGATGACGGTCCCGGACAGATAACGGATGTTGTACTGGTCGAACACGAGCACGGCGCCGAGCCCGGATTTCGCGAGCGCCTGGCGCGCGCGGCCGAGGCGATACGCGTGCAGGCGCTTGAAGTCCACGCGCTCCTCGAAGTCCACCTGCGTGTGGCCGGGCGCCTGGAGCGGACGATCCCAGCGGTGTCGCGGATCGACGTCCTCGGCGCTGACGGCTCTGGCGATGGGGGGCGACGACTTGCGGGCCATGGGATCCTCCGTGCCGGGAGATTATCTCGGGCGCGGCCGGGCCAGCACGACGAAGTACTGGTACTTCAGGAACTCGTGTCGCGCCACCGGCCTCAACCCCGCGCGCCGCCCGATACGCACGAATTGCTCGGGCGGGATCCGGCGGCGCATCGGCGGGCCCATCGGCGTCTCGCGATACGCCCAGTCGATCGCCGCCAGCCGTCCGCCCGGCTTGAGACAGCGCGCGAGCCGTCTCACGAACGCCGGACCGTCGGCCACGTGGTGGTAGGCGTTGACGAACACCGCGAGATCGCACGATGACGGCGGCAGCATCGGATCGTCGTCACGGCTCAGCACCGGCGTCACGTTCGTCCTGCCGTCCAGCCGTTTCACGAGCACCTTCAGCACCTCCGGCTCGGGATCGACGGCGTACACGCGCCCGCGGGGGCCGACGGCGCGCGCCAGCCGCGTCGTGAAATAGCCGGGGCCGGAGCCGACGTCGGCGACGACGGCGCCGCGCCGCACGCGCAGGGCCTGCAGCACGCGGTCCGGCCGCTGCCACCTCGCGCGCGTCTTCGCGAGCTGGCGGCGCATGAGGCGGCGGAGGTCGGGTGGGTTGCCGTGCCGCGCGTGCGCGGCCATCAGCGCGCCTGGCGAACCGGCCGGAGCTCGAGCATGGCGCCCACTATACGGTGCTCGCGGCCGTGCTACCATCCCCCGGACCCGCAGCCCCACGGAGGGACAACGATGATCGAGCGACGGCGGCTCGGCGGCAGCACGCTCGAGGTCAGCGCGATCGGACTCGGATGCATGTCGATGTCGGGCGCCTATGGCCCCGGCGACGACGCGCAGTCCGTCGCCGTCGTCCATCGCGCGCTCGACCTCGGCGTCAATGTCCTGGATTCGTCCGACATGTACGGCTGGGGGCATAACGAGACGCTGCTGGGGCAGGCGCTGCGCGGACGGCGCGAGCGCGCGGTGCTCGCCACGAAGTTCGGCAACATGCGCAAACCGGACGGCACGCCGGGCGTCGACGGCCGACCGGAATACGTGCCGCAGGCGTGCGACGCGAGCCTCAAGCGCCTCGGCGTCGACGTGATCGATCTCTACTATCAGCATCGCGTCGATCCCAAGGTGCCGATCGAGGACACCGTGGGGGCGATGTCGCGACTCGTCGAGGCCGGCAAGGTTCGCTTCCTCGGCCTCTCGGAGGCCGCTCCGGCGACGATCCGGCGCGCGCAGAAGGTCCATCCGCTCGCCGCCGTGCAGATGGAGTACTCGCTGCTGTACCGCGTGGAGGCCGAGCAGACGCTCCCGACGCTGCGGGAGCTGGGGATCTCGCTCGTGGCCTACTCGCCGCTGGGGCGGAGCCTGCTCACCGGTCAGGTCCACAAGCTCGCCGACATCCCGGAAGACGACCGGCGCCGCGCCCACCCGCGCTTCGAGGAGCAGAACCTCCAGCGCAACGTCGAGTTCGTGAAGAAGGTGGAGCAGTTCGCGCGCGAGAAGGGCTGCACGCCCGGCCAGCTGGTGCTCGCGTGGCTGCTCGCGCAGGGCCGCGACATCGTGCCGATCCCCGGTACCAAGCGCCGCGAGCGGCTCGAGGAAAACGTCGGCGCGGCCGCCGTGCGGCTGAGCGCGGACGAGGTCACGCGTATCTCCGACGCCGTCCCGCCGGGCGCCGCCTCGGGGCTGCGCTACCCGGAGCCGCAGATGAAAGCGGTGTTTCTTTAGGTCGCTAATCCCCGATCGTCACCGTGGCTAAAGGTTTCCTATGGGACCAAAGTCCAATACAGGCCACCGTCATTGAAATCCTCGCCGCGCGGCTGGGAGCGTTGTGCTTGGAGTGCGTCCTAACGAAGACCGGTCTCCGCGCTGACCAGGCGCTCCACCAGATGGACGCCATGCCGATGCGCGTCACCGACGGTCGCTGTGGCGGCTGCGCCGCGGCCGGTCCGGTGTTCGCGCACGCGCCTGGCGGGTCTTCAGGATAGTTCCGCCACCCGCGCGGGGGACTGCGCAACCGAACGCTGTGGTCTCACGAAGGCAGGCCACCACGACCAGCGTCCGGGACACCGTTGTAGACGTCGAAGCACTCGTCGTGGAACTGTAGACTGATTGCGCGGTGGAGCACGACCTTGAACGCACGGTCGCTCAGGACCATCACCTCACCGCAGCCATCGCAGGAACCCGTGACCCGGGTCCCTCGCATCACGGTGACCCATCTCGGCTGCGGAAGGCGACCGACGGCGATCCGTGCTGCGGTGGTCGAGCGTCGTTCTTCCCGAGTCACCGCCGCCTGACCTGGACCAAAAGAAGTCGCGTGATCTCGGCCATGATCGATAGGTTGCGCTGGAGCCACCTCTGGCCGCCATTGGACCTTTGGCCCACATCGGCACCGGAGTGAGTTCAGCCTCGCCCGGGCGTTTCGCCATCACCTGGATCCCGGTCTCCCGTCGCCATCGGGTCCGGCCGGAACAGCGTCACCATGGTTGCACGCCGGCAGCTCACGCAGTGATTCAGACTGCGCTTCAACGTTGGCCTCATGCTCACGAGCGCCTCGACCACACGACGCGTCTCGATCAGCGGTGCGGCGGCGGCGAAGGCCAGGCACCCATCACAGAGAGCGGCGCCGGGCTCTTGCTCGAGGAGGTGCGCCACGATCGTCCTGAGTTCCACCGCGATGGTCAGACTGCGTGGCGCTCGAACTCCCATGCCGCGAAGCACCGGATATGGACGTGGTACTTGTCCAGGCCGGGGTTGTCGCCGTTGCGCTGGAACTGGATCTCGAACTCCATCTCGGTCACTCGCACCGGCAGGTCGCAGATCGTGCATAGCGCGCCGACGCCCGGACCGCCCCACGTGCGGTCTGGGGTGCGGCTCGGGAGCTTGCCGCTCTCAATCACCGCGCGCGCCTTCTCGCGAAGAGTCTCTTCTTCCATCTGGCTGTCCTCGGATGTTTGAACAAAAGGCCGAGCCAGATGCCACGGGGGATCGTTCGAGGGACCCGTGGAAGGCGCGTCCAGTCTATCGGCGCTCTTTCGATCGGGACACCCGGGACCAAAGACCTAGGTACTTCTACGAGGGGCTCTAGTCCTCCAGCACCATCCTCAGAAACGACTCGGCGGCGCGCAGGCGCCGGCGCGCGCCCTGCTCGCGCGCCCAGCCGCGGACCATCGGCGCCGGATCCCAGTCGCCCATCTGGCTGCGGTGCTCGCGGAGCGCCCGCACCTTCGCGTCGAGCGTGGCAGAGATGTCGACGAACGTCTCGGCGCGCTCCGAGCCGAACAGCCAGACGGCGCCGACGTGATGCGGCGCGAGCCCCTCGTCCAGCAGCTCGGGGAAGATGAAGCGCGTCTCCGCCGACGGGAAGATCGCGTCGAGCGCGACGTCGGCGGCCACGCGATGGTCGGGGTGATTCATGTAGCGCGTGCCGTAGTAACGCACGGTCGGATCGCCCGTCACGACAGCGTCCGGGCGGTGTCGCCGGACCAAGCGCGTGAGGTCGCGCCGCAGGTCGATCGACGGCGTCAGCACGCCGTCCTCGTAACCAAGGAACACGACTTCCGCGATGCCGAGCACGGCGCAGGCCGCGCGCTGCTCCTCCTCGCCAGCGTGCCGGCCACCGTGAACTCCTGGTCGTCGGGGTGCGCGTGGATCGATAGCACGCGCTTCGGCGCCGGCGGCTCCTTGCGAGGCATGGCGGCCAGTCTACCCGGTGCCCGACGACGATTCACCCGATCACCTGGGCAGGGTGGCATGTGCCTGATCAGTCACTAGCCGGTCGAGCATCCGTCGCCATCGGACCCGGGCCGGTAACTCGGCCAAATATCGAGCGATCATGCCTTGGCATCCCCGCTGCAACCTCCTCGGACCGAGGTCGAATGTTTCGCTCAAGCGAGGGGCTCCGATGAAGATGACGATGACTCGGGTGGTCGGGACGCTGGTCGCGCTCACGATCTCGATTCCGGCCGTCGCGCACTCGCAAGAGCGCCTCGGTGTCGCGACGACGGTCGTGGGGCCCGTGACCATCACGCACGTCGCCGCCTCTCCGGCTCCTCTGAAGTTCAAGGACGACGTCCTCCTGAACGACCGCGTCACCACCGGCGACAACGGATTCGCGCGCATGCTGCTCGGCGGCAAGGCCATCGTCACCGCGCGCGAGCGCTCGATCATCACCATCACCGAGGTGCCCGGCGTGTCGACGATCGACCTCGTCTCGGGCCGCATCTCGGTCGCGGTGGACAAGTCGCGGGTGCGCCCGGGTGAGGTCGTCGAGATCAAGACGCCGAACGCCATCAGCGGCATTCGCGGCACGATCGTCGTCGCGGAAGTGAACGGCGGCGTGTCGACCATCACCGTGCTGCGCGGTCTGGTCGACGTCTATCGCCGCGATCCCGTCACCGGCAACGCCGTCGGCCGCGCCACGCCGGTGAGCGTGCGCGAGAGCGTCACGGTGAAGGCGGGCGTGCTGCCCGCGCGGCCGCAGCCAATCTCCGCCGACCGTGCCCACAAGCTGGCGAAGGACTTCACGCCGCCGGTGCGGCCGGTCTCGCCGGCGAGCACGATGCCGGTTGCCGACGAGGTCACGCGCGCCACGGACCTGATCGGTACGCTCACGGGCGGAACCCCGGCCGCCGGCGTCGGCACCCCGGTGACGGGCGGCGCGCCGGCGACGACGAGCACGAAGGCGACGACGACCAGCACGCTCGCGCCGACCACCATGCTGACGCCGACGACCACGCTGACGCCGACCACCACGCTGACGCCGCTGCCGACCATCAGCACGCTGCCGACCATCAGCACGGTGCCGACCACCCCGATAGTGCCGAAGGTCGTGCAGCCTCCGCTGACGGTGCCGATCCTGCCTGGCAACACGCTGCTGAGGTAAGCGCTCCGCACCGACGCGACATTCTCTGCCGCGCGCCCGAAACGGCGCGCGGCAGTTTTTTTGCTCAGCGGCGCGCGAGCGCCTCCTTGAAGAATGCCTGGAGGTCGGAGACGGACTGCCGGTGCGCGCGTGCGTCGTAGCCCATCCACGCGCCGCGCGTCATGCACGGCGAGGCGCCGCTGAACGGCTTGCCCGTGTCATCCACGAATGTCCCATCCGGCTGCTGCGTTATCGTGCATCCAGACGAGTTCACGACGTCGGGGAAGCGCTGCGGCCGAGCGTAGAACGGTACGTCGAATCCGTGCCGCGCGCCCTCGTACTCGACGATCGAGACGTTCTTGCCCGTCGCGCGCCGGCGCGCGACCCACTCCCGGCAGTGATCGATCGTCGTCCAGTCGTCCGCAGTGCCGTGGAAGATCCGCACCGCACCGCCGCTCCCGTCGGCTTCGTCGACGAGCCGCACGTTGCAGCCGACCGGATAGAACGCGGCGAAGGCGACGGGTGCGGCGAGCGTGCCGCGCATGAAGCGCCGCTGGTACCACGCCTGACTCGCCCACAGCGCGACCCAGCCACCGTGGGAGAAGGCGAGGACGCCGATGCGCTGGGGATCGACACGAGGATGCGTGGCCAGCAGCTCCTGAGCTCGGAAGAGATCGGCCAGGCGGCTGCCGGGGTTGACGGACGCGTGCCCCGTGCAGATCTCCTTCACGCCACGTCCCGTGAAACTGTCGAGCACGAGCGCGGCATAGCCCATGCGGTTCAGCTCGCGCGCCCATTCGGTGAGGTTGGGCGTCACGCCGGTGCACGAGTGGAGCACGATCACGGCCGGCACGCGGTCGCGACCGGCCGGTAATGTTAGGTCGCCCGTGATCGTGCCGGGCTGCTCCACCATCTCCGGCCTCGTCGGAAGCGTCCTCGTCAAGATAGGAAAGCTGCCGGTGCGGCCGTCGGCCAGCGTCACCACGCCGCCCGACGTCGCGCAGCCGGCCAGCACGACCAGCGCCAGCACGACGGACGGAAGCCTCGCGGGCGGCACCTTACACACGGCGCGCGCCCTCGACGAGGGCGCGCAGGCGGGCGCGCGCGCTCGGCCGGTCGAGATACTTCATCCCGCAATCGGGGGCGGCGACGAGGCGCTCGGCGGGCACGTGGCGCAGCGCCTCACGCAGGCGCGCGGCGACGACGTCGGCCGTCTCCGGCGTCGAGGCGCCGAGGTCGAGGACGCCGAGCACCACCGTCTTGCCGCGGATCGCGGCGAGCGAGGCGAGATCGAGCCGCGGCTGCGCCGCTTCCAGCGAGAGGTGGGTGGCGGTCGAGCGCTCGAGCTCCAGCGCGAACCGGTAGCCGCCGGACTTCGAGGTGCCGGCGAGCGCGTGCGAGAACGCATAGCCGAAGCAGACGTGGATGCACGTGGGCTTGCGCAGCCCTGCCAGCGCGCGGTCGATCGCGGGCAGCGCGTACGCCTTGGCGTGATCGGGGCGCGCCTCGAGATATGGCTCGTCGAGCTGGAGCCAGTCCAGCACCGGCTCCAGCTCGCGCAGTTCTTCGTTCACCGCCGCCGCGTAGGCCATCGCGAGCCGCTCGGGATCGCGGTAGTGCTCGTCCTGCGCCAGCGCCGCGAGCGTGAACGGACCGGGCACCGCGAGCTTGATTCGCCGGGCCGTGACCGCTCGGAGGAAGCGCGCGTCGCGCAGGAACACCGGGCGCTCGCGGCGGATGGGCCCGACCACGCGCGGCACCGCCTGGCGCTTGCCGAGCCGGTTGATGGCCTCGCCCGGATGCTCGAGGTCGATGCCCGACAACCCGTTGGCGAACTCGTTGAAGTACGACTCGCGCCGCTGCTCGCCGTCCGTCACCACGTCGACGCCGGCGGATTCCATGTCGCCCACGGCCAGCCGCACGGCGTCGTCCTGCGCCTCGCCCAGGTGCGCCGGCGGCACGCGCCAGAGCTCGGGCATGCGGATGCGCGGCACGACGGTCTGGCGATAGCGTGACTTGTCGACGAGCCAGTCGGGCTGCGGGTAGGAGCCGACGACCGTGGTCTCGATCACGCGTCCCGATGCGGCGTGCCGTATTCCTCGCGCGTCGCCATAGGCCCCGCAGTCTACACCGCGTTTCTTGACACCGACGGCGACGGCGCGCTATCGGTGGCTCATGGCCAACCCCGAGGCGCTCGTGCGGGGCGCGGCGATCGTCGTCGGGTTGCTGTTCGGCGCCCTCGGCCTCTTCGTGACGCTGATGGCGCTCGGCGTCTTCGGCGGCGGGTGGGCGTCGGGCGCCACGCCGACGTGGGTCGGGCTCGCGGTCGGCCTCGTCTTCACCCTCGGCGGTCTCGCCGTGATCGTCGACTACGGTATCGCGGGCGGCTCCGCGCTCGACGCCGCGGACGTCCCGGTGGGTGTGCGCACGCTCCAGTATCTTCTCGGGCTCGGAATCGCGGTCTCCATGGCGATGTTCGTGACGTGGGTCGCCTTCGGCGCCGCCGCGCACAAGCCCTCGACGGCTGCCGCCGCCGGCAGCGTGCTTCTGTGGCTCTTCGTCGCGGTCATGGGCGTCATCGGCCTCAGGCGTCTGCGGCGGCGGGGATAGGACTCACGCCGCGTAGATCTTCTTCAGCTCGCCCGCCGCCCACTTCACGGCGTCCTCGGGGCTCATGCCCTGGATGGCCTTCGCGAACATGTCGACGATGACGTACTTGCTCAGCCCCTCGGTCGCCTTGCGTCCGGCCGGTCCCGCGTAGCCCACCTGCCGCGCGTTCGGCAACGTCTCGGGGAACACCGCGGTCCTGGGATCCTTGCGCCAGAGCGGATGGTCGCTGTAGACCTTCGTGCCCGGGATGCCGAACGTGTCCATCGTCTCGAAGTAACGGTCGAAGCGCGCGCGGTCCATGTAGAAGCGGATGAAGTCCTTGGCGACCTTCTGGTTCTTCGAATATTTCATGACCACGGAGTTCCACGCGGGCAGCCAGTAGAAGCGTCCGGCGGGGCCGGGCGGAAAGTGGCCGTGGTTGGTGCCCTTGTAGACGTCGGGAAACTTCTGCCGCGCCGCCACGTAGATGGAGGGCGCGTTGCCGGTCAGCGAGATCTCCGACGACAGGAACGCGCGGTTGTTGGTCGAGTCGTCCCACGCCAGCCCGCCCTCGTCGAACACTTCCTTCCAGAGGACGTTGTTGAACTTCACCGCCTCGATCGTGTTCTTGCTGTCGAGCGTGACCGTCGTGCCGTCCCTGGCCACCTCCATGCCGCCCCACATCCACACGAGCGGGTAGCACCAGTTGTTCGGATCGTTGATCGAATGCCCGAACGCCTGGCCGAACGGCTTGCCCTTGGTCTTCATCGCCCGGCCGACCTTGCGGAAGTCGTCCCAGGTCTTCGGATACTCGAAGCCGGCCTCCTTGAACCAGTCCTCGCGGTACGTCACCGCCCACGAGATGATGAACTGCGGCACCGCCACCCAGCGCCCGGTCTGCGTGACGCCGTTGGCCTTCGCATAGTCGTGCCAGCCGCCCTGTTTGCGGCCGATCTCCTCCGCGACGTCGGTGACGTCGACCAGCGAGCTCTCGTAGAGCAGCGCGTGATTGTTGGCGACGATGACGATGTCGGGGCCGCTGGCGCTCTGGATGGCCGCCGTCAGGCGCGCCTGGATGTCGTTCTGGTTGATGCGCTCGATCGCGATCTCCACGCCGGCCTGCCGGCCGAACTCCTTCGCCTGCGCCTCGAACACCTGGTCGGCCGCCGGGATGAAGTGCGACCACTGCAGGAAGTGCAGCCGCGTGCCCTGCGCCCACGCGGGCGCGGCGCCGGCCGCGCTGAGGACGCCGGCGGCGGCGGACGTCTTGAGAAAATCGCGACGGGTGAAGCGGGTGATCATGATCAGGGACGGAGGGTGGTGCGGCGGCCGTCCTCGGCGATCACGACCCCGGTCGACTGAATCTCCTCGACGCGCGCGCCGCCGTCACCGATCACGTCGCCTTCGACGTATTTCCGACCGTTGATGAACG
>QHSB01000404.1 GCA_003220335.1 Candidatus Rokuibacteriota bacterium | reverse complement strand
ACCTCTATCACCTCGACTGACGTGGCGGCCAATCCCTTCGCGCGGGCGACGGCGTGGTCGTTGCTGGATGCGGTCGCCGTGCGTCACCCGCAGCGCGAGGCCATCGTCTTCGGCGACCAGCGGCTCACCTTCGCCGCCCTCCGCGACCGCGCGCGCGCCTTCGCGGCGGGGCTCGCCGCGCTCGGCCTCGGCACGGGCGACGCGCTCGCGATCTGGCTCCCGAACCGCCCGCTGTGGTTCATCGCGCAGTACGCGGCGGCCAGTCTCGGCGTGGTCGTCGTCGCGCTGAACCCGCGCTACCGCGTTCACGAGCTGTCCTACATCCTCGGCCAGTCGAACGCGGCCGCCCTGCTGCTCACCGACCGGCTCGGTCCCGTGGACTACTTCGACACGCTCGAAGCGGTGCTGCCCGAGCTGGCCGAGGCGGTGCCGGGCGAGCTGACCAGCGCGCGCCTGCCCAAGCTGCGTCATGTGATCGTGGACGCGGAGGACGTGTATCCCGGGTGTCATCGCGCGAGTGATTTGCTGAGCATCGGGGTGACGACGCCGGCCGGTGTCGGCACCGACGACATTTTCACGATCCTCTACACGTCCGGGACGACGTCGTTTCCGAAGGGCGCGATGATCACGCACGCCAACTGCGTGCCGCACGGCTGGAACGTCGGCGAGACGCTGCGGCTGACGTCCGCCGATCGCGTGCTGCACGCGCTGCCCGCCGCCGGCACCTGGGGCGGCGTCAACATTCCCCTCACCGCGTGGAGCCACGGCGCGTGCCTGGTCCTGATGGACGTGTTCGATCCGCTGCGCGCGCTGATGCTGATCGAGCGCGAGCGCTGCACGGTGTGGAACGCCGTCGACAACATGCTGATCCCGCTACTCGACCATCCCGACGTGGGACGCCGCGATCTGTCCTCGCTGCGCACGGGCGGCGTCGCGGCCACCGGCGGCGGCCGCCATGGGCTGCTGGAGGAGGTGCTCGAGCGGCTGATGCCGCTGGCCTTCCAGCCCTACGGCATGACCGAGGTGAACGCGATGTCGCTGCTGCACGAGCTCGACGAGCCCGCCGCCGAGCGGCTGCTGCCCGGCATCTGGCCCGCGCCCGGGCTGCAGGCGCGGATCGCGCACCCGGACACCGGCGCGCCCGCGCCCGTCGACGAGGAGGGCGAGCTGCAGTTCCGGGGCGCGCTGGTGACGCCCGGCTACTACGACAAGCCGGACGAGACGAAGGCCGCGTTCACCGCCGACGGCTGGTTCAAGAGCGGCGATCTCGGGCGGCGAGATGACCGAGGGCGCGTCATCTTCAGCGGGCGCCTCAAGGAGACGCTGCGGATCAGCCACCACATGGTGGCGCCGGGCGAGATCGAAGGCTTCCTGCTCGCGCATCCGGCCGTCGCTCAGGCCTTCGTGGTCGGCATCCCCGATCCCCGGACCAACGAGGCGCCCGTCGCCTACGTCATCCGCAAGGCCGACGCACGCGTCACCGAGGACGAGCTGCGCGCGTGGTGCCACGGCAAGATCGCCTCCTTCAAGATCCCGCGCCGTGTCCGCTTCGTGGACGACGTGCCGCGCACGCCGAGCCCGCACGGCGAGAAGGTACAGCGCGTGAAGCTGCGCGAGATGGCGCTCGAGGAGTTCACCCGATGAGCCTGCGCACCCCGCTCTGCGAGCTGCTCGGCATCCAGTACCCGATCGTGCAGTCCGGCATGGGCAGCGCTGCCGGCCCCGAGCTCGCGGCCGAGGTCTCGCGCGCCGGCGGCCTCGGCATCGTGGCCGGCCTCGGCGTGACCGCCGACGAGCTTAGCCGGCGCATCCGCCACGTGCGCTCGGTGACCGATCGCCCGTTCGGCGTCAATCAGTGGCTACACACCGAGCTGCGTCCGCCCGTCGATCCCGCGCGCGTGCCGGCGGCCACGACGCGCGCCGTGCAGACGCAGCTCAACGTCTTCCGCGAGCGGCTCGGAATTCCGACCACTCACGCGCCCGCGCCGGGCGTGCCCGATCTCATCGACGAGGGGTTCGCGGTCATCCTCGAGGAGCGCGTGCCGGTGTGGTCGATCGGCCTCGGCAATCCCGACGCAGCCATGGTGCGCCGCTGTCACGAGCGCGGGATCAAGGTGATGGCGATGGTGGCGACGGTCGAGGACGCGCGCGCGGTCGAGGCCAACGGCGTGGACATCATCGTCGCCCAGGGCGGCGAGGCCGGCGGCCACCGCTCCACGTGGCTGAAGAAGCCCCGCGAGGAGGCCAACGTCGCGACGCTCACGCTGGTCCCCCAGGTGGTGGACGCCGCCTCCGAGCTGTGGAAGAAGCGCCTGCTGGAGAGCGACGGCGGCGAGACCACGCTGACCGAGGCGTACACGGGCCTCTGGGCGCGCTCGCTGCGCAACCGGTTCACCGAGGATTATGCGGACTCCGGCGCCCCCGTGCTCCCGACGCTCATGCAGCAGCGCGCCGCGCAGGACGTCTTCGCGGCGGCCGCGCAGCAGCACGATCCGGAGTACACGGCACTCTACGCCGGCCAGTCGACGGGACTCGTTCACGACCTCCCGGGCGCGGCCGAGGTGGTGGAGCGGATCGCGCGCGAGGCGGAGGCGGTGCTGGTAAGCTTGCGCGCCATGGGAGGCGCGAGATGAAGCTCGACGTCGGGATGCTGACCCACGACCTCGAGTCGATCCCCGGCTACGCGCGCAAGGTCGAGGCGCTCGGGTACGACTGCCTCTGGTCGGCGGAGACCCAGCACGATCCCTTCCTGCCGCTCGCCGTCGCCGCCACCGTCACGTCGACGATCAAGCTCGGCACCTCGATCGCTGTCGCGTTTCCGCGCAGCCCCATGATCCTCGCCCATATTTCCTGGGACCTCGCCAAGGCCTCGGGCGGGCGGTTCATCCTCGGGCTCGGCTCGCAGGTGAAGGGCCACAACGAACGCCGTTTCTCGGTGAAGTTCGAGTCGCCCGCGCCGAAGATGCGCGAGGTGGTCTTGGCCCTGCGCGCGATCTGGGACTGCTGGCAGAACGGGACGAAGCTCGACTTCAAGGGCCAGTTCTTCCGCTTCGACCTCATGACGCCGTTCTTCAACCCTGGGCCCATCGAGCATCCGCGCCTGCCCGTGTTCATCGCGGGCGTGAACCCGGCGATGTGCCGCGTGGCCGGCGAGGTCTGCGACGGCCTGCACGTGCACCCGTTCAACAGCCCGAAGTACCTGCGCGAGCTCGTGCGGCCGGCCGTCGAGGCGGGCATGGCGAAGGCCGGACGCCCGCGCGCCGACTTCACCTACGTGACGTCGAGCTTCGTGGTGGTCGGCGACACCGAGCCGGAGATCGCGCAGCAGAAGCATGCGGTGAAGCAGCAGATCGCCTTCTACGCCTCCACGCGCACCTACGAGCCCGTGCTGGCCGTGCACGGCTGGCAGGACCTGGTGCCGCAGCTGCATCGCAAGTCGGTGGAGGGCGACTGGAAGGGCATGGCCGACCTCATCACGGACGAGATGCTCGAGACGTACGCCGTCGTCGGCTCCTACGCCAACATCGCGACGCGACTCAAGGAGCGCTACGCAGGTCTGCTCGACCGCACGGCGTTCTACCAGCCCTACCGCCAACCGACACTCGACGACCCCCGGTTGCCCAAAGTGATTGAGGAGTTCAACGCGTGAAAGCGCTTCTCTTCCGCGAGTTCGGTGGGCCCGACAAGCTCGAGTACGCCGACGTCCCCGATCCGGCGATCAAGCCGAACGAAGTCCTGGTGCGCGTCAAGGCGTGCGCGCTGAACCATCTGGACCTGTTCGTCCGCGAGGGCATTCCGGCGCTCAAGACGCCGCTGCCCTTCTGGACCGGCTGCGACATCGCGGGGGAGATCGTCGAGGTGGGGACCGCCGCCCAGGGCGTGAAGGTCGGCGACCGTGTGGCGGTGAACCCGAATCTCACCTGCGACCGCTGCGACTTCTGCGCCGCCGGCGAAGACAGCCTCTGCGTGAAGTACGGCATCCTCGGCGAGCACATCCCCGGCGGCCTCGCCGAGCTCGTGGCCGTGCGCGCCGACAACGTGCTGCCGCTGCCGTCCCACGTGAAGTACGAGGACGCCGCCTCCTTCGTCCTCACCAACATGACGGCCTGGCGGATGGTGGTGACGCAGGGCAAGGTCGGCCCCGGCCACGACGTGCTGGTCATCGGCGTGGGCGGCGGCGTGTCCTCCACCGCCGTCCAGATCGCCAAGCTCTGCGGCGCGCGCGTGATCGTGACCTCGTCCAGCGATCAGAAGCTCGAGCGCGCCAGGGCGCTCGGCGCGGACGTCGGCATCAACTACAAGACGAATCCCCAGTGGGCCAAGGCCGTGTTCGACGCCACCGACAAGCGCGGCGCGGACGTCGTCATCGAGAACGTCGGCGCCGCCACGTGGAAGGACTCCATCCGCTCGCTCAAGGGCGGCGGCCGGCTCGTGACGTGCGGTGCGACCTCGGGACCGGTCGGCGAGACGCTCATCCCGCTCGTGTTCTGGAAGCAGGTGCACATCATCGGCTCCACGATGGCCAACCGGAAAGAATTCAACGACGTCATGCGCCTGTTCTTCCAGGGGCGTCTCAAGGCGATCATCGACGAGGTCGTGCCCCTCAAGGACGGCGCCGCCGCGCAGGCGCGGCTGGCCGAGGGCAAGCAGTTCGGCAAGATCGTACTCACCCCGTAGAGGAGCAACGTATGGCGATCCCGGTGACCATCAACGGCACGCAACAGCAGCTCGACGTCCCGGACGAGATGCCGCTGCTCTGGGCGATCCGCGAGGCGGCCGGGCTCACGGGGACCAAGTACGCGTGCGGCGTCGCCCAGTGCGGCGCGTGCACCGTGCACCTGGACGGCCAGCCCGTGCGCGCGTGCGTGACGCCCACCTCCGCCGCCCGCGGCCGGCGCGTCACCACGATCGAGGGGCTCGATCCCAAGGGCGAGCATCCGCTGCAGAAGGCGTGGGTCGAGGCCCAGGTCCCGCAGTGCGGCTACTGCCAGTCCGGCCAGATCATGTCGGCGGCGGCGCTGCTCGCGGCCAAGCCCAACCCGACCGATGCCGACATCGACTCGGCCCTGGCCGGCAACATCTGCCGCTGCGGCACCTACCAGCGGATCCGGGCCGCGATCCACAAGGCGGCGGCCATGAAGCAGGGAGCCACGCGATGAATCGCGCGGTCAAGCTCACCCGTCGCGCGCTCCTCAAGGGCAGCGCCGTGCTCGGCGCCGGCCTCGTCATCGGCTTCCGCCTGCCGCTCGACGCCGCCGCGCAGCCGGCGCAGACGACGCCCGGCGTCTTCGCCCCCAACCAGTGGCTCAGGATCGACCGGGACGGCATCGTCACCATCACGAACTCCGTGCCCGAGATGGGCCAGGGCGCGATGACGGCGACGCCGATGATCATCGCCGATGAGCTGGACGCCGACTGGAGCAAGATCCGAACCGAGCAGGCTCCGGCCAATCCCAAGCTCTACGCGAACCCTGTCACCGGCAACCAGTCCTACGGCGGCAGCCGTGGCGTGCGCGATCATCTCGAGATGTGGCGCAAGGCCGGCGCCGCCGCACGCCAGATGCTCAAGCAGGCCGCCGCGCAGGAGTGGAACGTCCCGGAGAGCGAGGTCGAGACCGAGCCCGGCGTCGTCATTCATCGCCCGAGCGGTCGGCGTCTGATGTACGGCCAGCTCGTCGACAAGGCCTCGCAGCTGCCGGTGCCGCAAAATCCGACGCTGAAGACGAAGGACCAGTTCCGCTACATCGGCAAGGAAGGCATCGCGCGCCTCGACATCCCGGTCAAGACCGACGGCCGGGCGATCTACGGCATGGACGTGAAGGTGCCGGGCATGCTCATCGCCTCGATCGAGCGCTGCCCCGTCTTCGGCGGCACGGTGCAGTCCCTCGACGCGACGGCCGCGAAGGCGGTGCCGGGGATCAAGCACGTCGTGCAGGTCAGCAACGGCGTCGCCGTCGTCGCCAGCAGCTTCTGGTCGGCGCTGCAGGGCCGCCGCGCGCTGAAGATCACGTGGGACGAGGGCGCCATGGCCGCGCTCACCAGCGCTCAGATCAGCAAGCAGTACGAGACGATGTCCAAGCAGCCGGGCCAGGTCGCGCGCAACGAGGGCAACGCCGAGCAGGCGCTGGGCGCCGGCGGCAAGGTCGTCGAGGCCGTGTACCAGGTGCCGTTCCTCGAGCACGCCTGCATGGAGCCGATGAACGCCACCGCGCACGTCATGCCCAACAGCGTCACGCTCTGGGTGCCGACGCAGAACCCGGGCGGGCACCAGGCGCTGGCGGCGAAGATCGCCGGCGTGCCGGTGGAGCGCGTGGAGGTGGTGACCACGCTGCTCGGCGGCGGGTTCGGACGGCGCGGCGAGCCCGACTTCGTCACCGACGCCGTCGAGACCTCGAAGGCCGTCGGCGCGCCCGTGAAGGTCATCTGGACGCGCGAGGACGACATCCAGCACGGCTTCTACCGCCCGGCGACGTACAACGTCTTCAGGGCCGCGCTCGACGCCAACGGCCAGCCCGTCGCATGGTGGAACCGCATCGTGGGTCCCGGCATCCTCATCCAGAAGGGCCGGGCGCCCAAGGGCACCATCGATCCCGCCGCCGTCGAGGGTGCGCGCAACCATCCCTACGACATCCCGAACATCCGGGTGGAGTGGGTGGAGAAGGACTTCGGCGTGCCGATCGGCTTCTGGCGCTCGGTCGGCTCGTCGCAGAACGCGTTCATCACCGAATCATTCGTCGACGAGCTGGCGCATGCGGCGGGCAAGGACCCCTACGAGTACCGCCGCGCGCTGCTCGGCAAGGCGCCGCGTCACCTCGCCGTGCTCGACGCCGCCGCCAAGGGCGCGGGCTGGGGCACGCCGCTGCCCGCGGGCCGCGCGCGTGGCATCGCGGTGGCGTTCTCCTACGGCTCCTACGCGGCGCACGTGGCCGAGGTCTCCGTGGCGCCCGATGGTGGCGTCCGGGTGCACCGCTTCGTATGTGCGATCGACTGCGGCATCGCCGTGAACCCGGACCAGGTGCGCTCCCAGATGGAGGGCGGCGCCATCTATGCGCTCACGGCCGCGCTCTACGGCAAGATCACGCTCGACAAGGGGCGCGTGCAGCAGTCGAACTTCCACGACTATCCGATGCTGCGCATCGGGGAGGCGCCGACCGTCGAGACCATCATCGTGGACTCCGGCCAGGCCCCGGGCGGCCTCGGCGAGCCCGGCGTGCCGCCGGTGGCGCCGGCGGTGACCAACGCGATCTTCGTGCTCACCGGCAAGCGGATTCGCACGCTGCCGATCGACAAGGACCTGCTCAAGCGATGAGAACGCGCACCGCGCTGCTCCTGTCGACGCTGCTCGGGCTCGCGCCCGCCGCCGCCCTCGCCCACCACGGCTGGAGTGGCTACGACGCGAGCCAGGTCCTCAACCTCACCGGCACGATCCGCGACGCCGGCTACGAGCACCCGCACGGGTACGTGAAGCTCGAGACGCCGGACAAGACGTGGCTCGTGGTGCTGGCGCCCCCGTCGCGGATGGAGAACCGCGGGCTGCCGCGCGAGATGCTCAAGGCCGGGACGAAGGCCAGCGTGGTGGGCTATCCCAACCGCTCGGATCCGGGCGAGATGCGCGCCGAGCGCATCACCATCGGCGACAAGACCACCGAGCTGCGTTGATCCGCCCGCGGGCTGGTGGCTGAATGCACCCGCCGAGCGGCCCGGCCTGGCTGGTCTGGCTCGAGACCTCCGGCGTCGCGGTCGCGATGCGGCAGTGGACCTGGCTCTACCCGGCCGTCGAGATCGCCCACATCGTCGGATTCGTCACCCTCGTGGGCGCCGCGCTCATGTTCGACGCGCGGCTGCTGGGCCGCTCGCGCCCGCTGGCCGTCAGCGCGCTCGAGCGGCACCTGCTGCCCTGGGCGCGGTGGAGCCTCCTGCTCGTCGTTCCGACCGGCGCCCTGATGTTCGCCGCCCACGCGACCGAGATGGCGACGAACCCGGCGTTCCGTCTCAAGCTCGTCCTGCTCGGCGCCGCCTTCCTGAACGCCGGCGTCTTTCACCGCTGGCCGTTCCGCACCGTCGGCGACTGGGACACGGAGCTCCGCGCGCCGCTCGCCGCCCGCGTCATCGGGGTGCTGTCCATTGCGCTCTGGGTGGGCGTCATCGCCTGCGGCCGCCTGATCGCCTACTTCTGACGAGCCCCCGACGCGGCGCGGCAATCCCGGGATAGCGAAACAGGGAAAAACATTTCCCGTCTTCCCGGCCAGCCGGTCCGATGGTGTAGTTCCATTGGTGGATGTGATG
The DNA here is from genome assembly GCA_003220335.1 of Candidatus Rokuibacteriota bacterium. Lineage (GTDB taxonomy): Bacteria > Methylomirabilota > Methylomirabilia > Rokubacteriales > CSP1-6 > AR12. The sequence goes on along the minus strand of QHSB01000404.1, from coordinate 4,433 downwards.
AAGGAGATCGACTTCCGACTGCTGCTCGAGCAGCTGCCCGCGATCGTGTGGGCGACCGATCGCGACCTCCGCTTCGTCTACTCGCGCGGCGCCGGCCTCGCCGCGCTGGGGCTGGGCGCCGACGAGGTCGTCGGCCTCTTGCTCAGCGATCACCTTGGCACGCGCGACCCCAACGATCCGACGCTGGCCGCGCACCGGGCCGCCCTCGCGGGCGTGGCCACGGCGTACGAGCTGCGGCACGAGGGCCGTGTCTACCAGGTCCACGTCGAGCCGTGGCGCGCCGGCAGCGACGGCATCGTCGGTGCGCTGGGCGTGGCGCTGGACATCACCGGGCGCGCCCGCGCCGAGACGGCGCTGCTCCGCAGCGAGCGCACGCTGGCCGAGTTCTTCGAGAACGCCGAGGCCGAGTTCTTCGAGAACGCCGCCATGGGCCTGCACTGGATCGGGCCCGACGGCACCATCCTGCGCGCCAACCAGGCCGAGCTGGATCTTCTCGGCTACGGGCGCGAGGAATACGTCGGGCATCACATCGCCGAGTTCCACGTCGACCCCGAGCCGATCACCGAGATCCTGACGCGGCTCGGTCGCGGCGAGACGGTGGACGCCTGGGAGGCGCAGATGCGCGCCAGGGACGGCTCGATCAAGGACGTCCTGATCTCGTCCAACGCCCTCTGGGAGGACGGCCGGTTCGTGCACACGCGCTGTTTCACCCGTGACATCACCGACCGCCGCCGGATGGAGGAGGCGCGCCGCCAGGCCGAGCTCCTGCAGCACGTGGCCAGCCTCGCGCATGCCGCCGCCCACGAGATCAACAACCCGCTGGCCGTCATCTACGGCCAGATCGACCTCATCGCCCGGACGACGGGGCCCGAGACGAAGCCGCGCATCGACGCCTGTCGCGAGGCGATCGCCCGGATCGCCGACATCCTGGACCGCATGAACAGCCTCGCCCGGCTCCAGCTCTCGCAGGACTGGCCGGCGGACCTGCCACCCATGCTCGATCTCAAAGCATCGAGCGCGGCGCCGGCGCGCGGCAACGGGAGCGGCGCGGCCGGCTGAGCTGCCCCCGACGCGCGCGGAACTTGTCGCCGCCGCGCGGACGTGTTTCACTCATTCGATGGCTCTCGTGACCGACCTCGACACACCCGCCGTGACCGTGCGCCTGGATGTCGTGGAACGCAACATCCGCCGGGTGCACGACCATCTCGCCCGCCACGGGATCGCCAATCGCCCCCACGTGAAGACACACAAGATTCCCGCGCTCGGCAAACTGCAGATGGCGGCCGGCGCCGTCGGCATCACCTGCCAGAAGCTCGGCGAGGTCGAAGTCTTCACCGATGCCGGCGTCGCCGACGACGTGCTGCTGACCTTCAACGTCGTCGGGCGCGCCAAGATCGAGCGGCTGCTGGCGCTGGCACGGCGGCTCCGGCGCCTGGCCGTCGTGTTCGACAACGAGGTCGTCGCGCGCGGCCTGGCCGAGGGCGCGCGGGCGGCCGGCACGGAGATCGCCTTTCTCGTCGAGTGCGACACGGGCTTCGGGCGCAACGGCGTGCAGACGCCGGAGGCCGCGCTCGAACTGGCGCGGACGGCGATGCGACTCGGGGGCCTGCGCTTCGAGGGCCTCATGACCTTCCCCAACCGCGAGCCGGGCACGCGGGCCTTCCTCGAGCGGGCCCTCGAGCTCTTCAAGCGCGCCGGCGTCTCCGTGCCCGTCGTCTCCGGCGGCGGCACGCCGGCGATCTTCGCCGCGCAGAACATTCCCCAGCTCACCGAGCACCGCGCCGGCACCTACATCTACAACGACCGCATGGTGGTGGCCTCGGGCACGGCGACGTGGGACGACTGCGCGATGCGCGTGCGCTGCACGGTGGTGAGCAAGCCGACGCCCGAGCGCGCGATCCTGGACGCCGGCACCAAGGTCTTCACCTCCGACCTCTATTCGGTCACCGGCTACGGCCACCTGCTCGAGTACCCGGAGGCGGCGGTCGTGAACCTGTCCGAGGAGCACGGCGTGGTGGATCTCTCCGGGTGCCGCGCGCGGCCGGAGATCGGCGAGGTCGTGGAGGTGGTGCCGAACCACTGCTGCGTGGTGAGCAACATGGTCGACGAGGTCTACGGCGTGCGCGACGGCAAGGTCGAGGTCGTGTGGCCGGTGGCCGCGCGCGGCGAGGTGCGCTGAGCGATGAGCGCGAAGAAGACGCTGGCCATCCTCGTCGGCGGCGGCCCCGCGCCGGGGATCAACGCCGTCCTCGCCGCCGCCACCATCGAGGCGCGCAACCACGGTCTGCGCGTGCTCGGCTGCTACGACGGCTTCAAGTGGCTCGTGCAGGGCGACACGCAGCACGTCGTCGACCTCGAGATCAACGACACCTCGCGCATCCACTTCGACGGTGGCTCCATCATCCGCACCTCGCGCACCAACCCGAGCAAGTCCGCCGAGGCCATCCGCCAGGTCGGCGAGGCTCTGCAGCGGCTGGGGGTGAACCACCTCATCACCATCGGCGGCGACGACACCGCGTATTCGGCCTCGCGGCTGGCCAAGACCGTGCCCGGGCTGACGGTGGCGCACGTGCCGAAGACGATCGACAACGACCTGCCCCTGCCTGGCGACATCGTCACCTTCGGCTTTACCACCGCGTGCAACCTCGGCAAGGAGCTCGTGCGCAACCTCATGCAGGACGCGCAGACCACCGAGCGCTGGTTCTTCGTCACGGTCATGGGCCGCCACGCCGGTCACCTGGCGCTCGGCATCGGCGGCTCGGCGGCGGCCACGCTCACCGTGATCGCCGAGGAGTTTCCGGAGCCACGCATCTCGCTCGAGCGCGTCGCCGACACCCTCGAGGGCGCGATCATCAAGCGGCGCGTCCAGGGCCGCGAGCACGGCGTGGCCATCCTCTCCGAGGGGCTCGGCGAGAAGCTCGACCTCGCCACCCTCGGCGACGTCGAGCGCGACGCCTATGGCAACGTGCGGCTGACCGAACTGGACATCGGCCACGTGCTGAAGGACCGCGTGACCGCGAGCCTCAAGAGCCGTGGCGTCGACGTGACGATCACCGCCAAGGACCTCGGCTACGAGCTGCGCTGCTCGCCGCCGGGCGCGCACGACATCTCGTACTGCCGCAGCCTCGGCTACTGGGCCGTGCGCTTCCTGCTCGAGGGCGGCAGCAACGCGATGGTGACGATCCAGGCCGGCCGCCTCGTGCCCATCCCCTTCGGCCTCATGGTCGATCCCAAGACGGGCAAGGTCCGCGTCCGCTACGTCGACGTCGAATCCGAGATGTACCAGACGCTGTCTGCCTACATGATCCGCCTCAAGCCCGAGGACCTCGCGAACCCCGACTCGCTGGCCGCGCTGGCCAAGGCCGGCAATCTCTCCGAGACGGAGCTGATCGCGCGCTTCGGCCCGCTCGTCGGGCGCGCCTGAGCGCTCGGCGCGCCGCAGGTCTGAGGTAGACTCGACTGATGCCCCGCTGCACGCGGCTCGAAAAGTCTGCCTACGCTCTGCTCATCCTGCTCGCGGTGGTCTTCATGGGCGCGGTCACGCGCGACGCCTGGCGCATGATCGGCCGGCCGTGGACCGGCTTTCCGGTGATGGAGAACATGCTCGTCGGCGTCGGCGGCACGCAGCGCACGGCCGCCGAGCCGTTCGACCTCGTGCGCGCGGTGAATGGCCGTCTCGTCGGCTCCTCTCGCGAGCTGCAGCAGGAGGTCGAGCGCCACCCGGCCGGCACCAGGCTGCGCTACCTGCTCGTCCGCAGCGGCTCGCTCGTGGAGGAGGAGATCGCGAGCCGCGGGATGAGTCTGCGGGACTTCAAGCGCTTCGTCATCGACAACCTCGCCAGCGGAATCCTCGTCCTGGGCCTGGGCGCCGTCGTCGCGCTGCTCCAACCCGGCGCGCGCACGACGCGGCTCTTCCTCGCCTTCTGTCTGACCACCGTCCTCGTCAACGTCGGCTACGTCGACCTCGCCGGCGTGGTGTGGGTTCCGTACGTGCTGTCGGCGGCGCTCTGGCTCTGGCTGCAGGCGCCGATGTCGCGGGACTCGTGGGCGGCCACCGCGGGCGCCATCGCCATCTACTGGACGGCCGCGCTCATGGAGCTGCTCGTCAGCCTCAGCCGTAGCGCCCGCCTGGGCGCCACCCCGCTGGTCCGCCAGCGGGCGCGGGTCCTGCTCGCCGGCTTCGGCATCGGGTACCTGCTGCCCGTCCTCGGCACCACGGCCGAGGTCGTGCTGCACGAGCCGATCCCGTACCTCACCGAGCTGTGGCGGCTGGCCTTCGTCTTCCCGCTGGCGGTGGCCTACGCCATCGTGCGCTACCAGCTCTTCGACATCCGCGCCGTGGTGCGCGCGGGCACCGTGTACTCCGTGGTCACCGCCACCGTCGCCCTCGGCTACGCGGGCCTGCTGGCCGGGCTGAACCTCGTGTTCGCGCG
>QHSB01000726.1 GCA_003220335.1 Candidatus Rokuibacteriota bacterium | reverse complement strand
CGGAGGGCTGGCGGCTGCGCGGCATCGTGGACCTGGTGGAGCGCCGGCGCGGCGGGGCGGCCGCGCGCGACGGAGCGGCGGCCGGCGGCGCGTCCGACCTGCGCGTGACTGACTACAAGACGGGCCGCGACTACACGAAGCGCAACCTGGTCGTGGGCGGCGGCGAGATGCTCCAGCCGGTGCTCTACGGCCTGGCCGTCGAGCATCTGCTCGCCGCGCGGGTGGTCGAGTCGCGCCTCTACTACTGCACGCGCGCCGGCGGGTTCTCGGAGCGCGTCGTGGCGATGTCCGGCGAGGCGCGCGGCCGCGGCCCGGAGGTGCTCGGCCTGATCGACCGCGCGATCGCCGCCGGCTTCCTGCCGCCGGCGCCGCGCGCGCGCGCGTGCGGCATCTGCGACTTCCGCGACGTCTGCGGCCCCCACGAGGAGATCCGCGTCAAGCTGAAGGAGCAAGCGCGGCTGGACGAGCTGCGTGCGTTGAGGGACTGGCTGTGAGGAGCCACGCCCCCGCCGACCACGCCGAGCGCGAGCGCATCCGCACGTCCCTCGACGAGACGCTGGTCGTCGAGGCGGCGGCCGGCACCGGCAAGACCAGCGAGCTGGTCGCGCGCCTCGTCAACGTACTGGCCGAGGGGCGCGGGACCGTCCAGACGATCGCCGCGCTGACGTTCACCGAGAAGGCGGCGGGTGAACTGAAGCTGCGACTGCGCGCGGGGCTGGAGGACGAGCGCACAAGAGCGACGGACGGCAGCGAGCGACGGGCGCGCCTGGAAAGCGCCATCGCGCACCTGGAAGAAGCGCGCGTCAGCACGATCCACGGCTTCTGCAACGATTTGCTGCACGAGCGGCCGGTCGAGGCGCGCGTGGACCCGCGCTTCGAGGTGCTCCCGGAGCAGGAGGCCGAGGCGCTCTACCGCCGCGCGTTCGAGGGTTGGCTGACCGAGAAGCTCGAGGCGCCGCCCGAAGGCCTGCGGCGTGCCCT
>QHSB01000725.1 GCA_003220335.1 Candidatus Rokuibacteriota bacterium | reverse complement strand
ACTTGTCCTGGTTGGCATGGCAGCAGTCCACGCCCATTTCCTCGCGCACCGGCAGCCCCGCCGCCTTCACGCGCGCGAGCTCGCGCATCACGATCTCCGACGACTCCACCTGGATGCCCATGTGGTCGACGTGGCCACGGCTCTCCGCGGGCGCGGCCTCGGACAGCGCGAGATTGAGCGGTCCGAACCCGGGCAGGAACTTCACGTAGCCGGGCTTCACCTTCACCGGCGCCGTGCCGAAGAACTTCTCGTAGAACGCGCGGCTCTTCTCCAGATTCGAGACCGTCATGTGGACGTGCACCTTCGGTGCCTCGATAGTCATCAATGGCCTCCTCGTTGTGTGGCGGATCGCTCCGCCGCGATGTCGACCGTGTGCACCAGCGTCGTCGGCTCCGTGCGGGCGCCCGAAGCCGGGGCGAGCCACCTGAACAGGGACGTGGCCGCGCCGGCCCCCACGAGCTGCGCGGCGATGAAGGCCGGCGCGTCGGCCGGACGGATGCCCGCGAACGTGTCGCTCGCCGAGCGCGCCAGCGTCACCGCGGGGTTGGCGAAGGACGTCGACGCCGTGAACCAGTAGGCCGCGGTGATGTAGGCGGCGACGGCGAAGGGAACTCGCGAGGCGTTCAGGCGGGCGCAGCCCCAGATGACGGCGAGCAGGCCGAAGGTGGCCACGAACTCGCTGAACACCTGCGCGCCGCCCGCCCGCGCGTGGCGCGAGGCGAAAAAGATCGGCTCGCCGAACATGAGGTGCGCGGCGGCCACGCCGGCGAAGGCCCCGACGATCTGCGCGGCGAGATAGGCGGGCACGTCGAGCCAGCGGAGCCCGCCCAGAAACGCGTCGGCCAGCGTGACCGCGGGGTTGAAGTGGGCGCCCGAGATCGGGCCGAAGGTCAGGATCAACGCCACCAGCGCGGCGCCGGTCGCGAGTGTGTTCGCGAGCAGCGCGACGGCAACGTTGCCGCCGGCGAGCCGCTCGCCCATGATGCCCGAGCCCACCACGGCCGCCAGCAGCATCGCCGTGCCAACCGCTTCCGCGACGAGACGCCGATCGAGGCCCGGACGGCTCACGCGGGCGCTCACGCCGAGCGCACGCCGGGCAGCGCCGCCTGCTGCGCCAGCCATGCGTCGATCCGCGCCCTGATCTCGTCGCGCACACGCCGAAACACCGCCAGCCGCTGCTCGTCGGCGCCGGCGGCGGCGGAGGGATTGTCCCATCGCTCGCCGAGAAAGCGCTCGAGCGTCTTCGACGTGTGGCCGCGCAGGTCGACGCCGATGTCCGCCATCGCGCGCACGGCCAGCGGGTTGACGCCGCGCGCCTCCGTCCCGGCGCTCGCCACCTCGAAGTGGTCACCGGCCAGGCGGCGCAGCAGTCCCTCCGCCATCTGGCTGCGGGCGGAGTTGTGCGTGCAGAGAAAGAGCACCCGCGCGACGCTCATCCGCGGCGCGGCTTCGTCGCGCGAACGAACGCGCTCATGAACTTGCCGTCGACCTGCGGCGCGATGGCGGCGGCATCGACGCCCTTGTCGGCGAGGAACTCGCGCGCGTCCTCCACGCGATAGACGCGCGTCGGCTCGACGCCGATCGCCTCGAAGCCGGCCTTGGCGAGCTTGTCGCGATATTCGCGCTCCTCGAGGGCGCCGGCGACGCAGCCGATCCAGAGCTCGACGTTGCGCCGGATCTCCTGCGGCACCTCGCCGCGCACCACGACGTCGGAGACCGCGAACCGGCCGCCCGGCTTGAGCACCCGGAACGCCTCCGCCAGCACGCGGTCCTTGTCGCCCGACAGGTTGATGACGCAGTTGGAGATGATGACGTCCACGCTCGCGTCGGGCAACGGGATGCTCTCGATCTCGCCCTTGAGGAACTCCACGTTGGCGACGTCGGCCTTCTTCTGGTTCTCGCGCGCCAGCGCCAGCATCTCGTCGGTCATGTCGAGCCCGTAGGCCCTGCCCGTCGGCCCCACGCGCCTGGCCGACAGCAGCACGTCGATGCCCCCGCCCGAGCCGAGGTCCAGCACGACCTCGCCCGCACGCAGATCGGCCAGCGCCGTCGGGTTGCCGCAGCCGAGCGACGCGGCCACCGCCTCCGCCGGCACGTCGGCCGTCTCGCCGCAGCCGTAGATGTTCGCCGTGATCGGGTCCGCGCCGCGCGCGGTGGCGTCGCAGCAGGAGGCGCCGTCGCCGCCGGTGACCTTCACCCGCAGGCCCGACACGCTCGGCTTGATGGCCGCGACGACCGACTCGATCTCGGCGATGGCGTCCGGGTCGAGCGCGTAGTAGATCCAGCGCCCTTGACGGCGATCGCGCAGCAACCCGGCGTCCTTCAGGGTCTTGAGGTGGAACGACAGGCGTGACTGACCGGTCTCCAGCATGTCGGTCAGGTCGCACACGCACTGCTCGCCGCCGCGCAATCGCTCGATGATCCCGAGCCGCGTCGGATCGGCCAGCGCGCGAAACAGCGCGGCCGCGCGCTCGAGATCCCTGTCCGTCGTCGTCGCCATGGCGAGCAATATATCAAAGTTCCTTGATGAGTCAAGGCTCGAGTTATTTCGCCGGCCGAGGGGCCGGCCGTCCGGAGCAGAATTGCTGCCGTGCAGGTCGTCATCGCCCGCGACGCCGATGAACTGGCCGAGATCGCCGCCGACGTCTTCCGGGACCGCGTCCGGGCCCGCCCGGATCTCGCCATGGCCGTCCCCGCCGGCCGCACACCCCGGCGGATGTACGCGCGGATGGCGGCCTTGCAGGCGCGCGACCCAGTCGAATATGCGCATATGCGAATATTTGCGATCGACGAGCTGTGCCCGCCGGCGCCGGCCGACGGCTATTTCTGGCGGCAGATCCGCGCGGAATTCCTGGCGTGGGCCGGCGTAGATGCCGCGCGGTGTCGGCCGTTCGCCGTCACCGCGGCCGACCTCGAAGCGATGTGCGCGGCGTACGAGAACGCCATCGCGGAGGCGGGTGGGCTCGACGTCGTCATGCTCGGCCTGGGGCCGAACGCGCATCTGGCCTCCAACGAGCCCGGCTGCGCGTTCGACCTCCGCACGCGGCCGGTCCGGCTGCTCGACGAGACCGTGCGTTACATCCTCACCGACGACGTCATCCAGGGCCGGATCTGCGAGCGCGCAGTGACGCTCGGACTGGGCACGATCATGGCGGCGCGGGAGGTCGTCGTGCTGGTCAGCGGCGAGGCCAAGCGCGAGCCACTCGCCCGCGTGCTCGACGGCCCGGTCACGCCGGACGTGCCGGCGTCCGTGCTCCGCACGCACCGGCGCTGCCTCGTCGTCGCCGACCGCGCCGCGCGCCCCTGAGGCGCCGGTGCGCCGCGTGGGGATAGCCTGTGCAGTACTCGGTGGACAAC
>QHSB01000695.1 GCA_003220335.1 Candidatus Rokuibacteriota bacterium | reverse complement strand
CACTTCACGCCACGGCGCAGGAAGAAGACGAGGTTTCGGTAGTTGTCCTGCCACGACCATTTTTCCGCCAGCTCCGGCAGCACCGTGTCCGCGGTCTCGTAAGCCTTGAGCTGGTCGAAGAGGACGAGGTTGGAGTAGCAGGGCATCACGGGCCAGAGCCCGGAGATCGTCGCCACCTCGTGAATGGAGAAGCCCGGCGGATCCTCGCCGAGCATCGCGTTGAGGATTCCGCCGCGCTTCGGCGCCTGGCCGTGCGCGGGGAGCCCGGGCAGGCTGAGCGCGGTGACGGCGGCGATCAGCGCGAGCGGCAGCAGCGAACGGGCTCTCATCCCGCCTCCTTCGGCGCGAGCCTGGGCATTATACTCGGCGCATGGACACACCCCGCGTGCTCGACCTGTTGGAGGCCGGCGACTGGAAGGCGGCGCACGAGATCGTCCAGAAGGAATCCTCGACGCTGGCCGCGTGGCTGCACGGTATCGTGCACACGCTCGAGGGCGACCTCGACAACGCGCGCTACTGGTACGAGAAGGCCCGGCGCGAGTTCCCCGGGTCCGACGCCGTCAGGCAGGAGATCGCCGCCGCGCGCACGAGCGCGGCCGCCGGCGCGCCGGCCCGGCCCCCGAAGGGCTGAGCGCCGGCATCAAAAGCACGCCTGAACCACTCCGCCATCCACCCGGAGGGCGGCACCGTTGGTCGCGGCGGACAGCGGGCTGCACACGTACGTCACCAGATTGGCCACCTCTTCGGTCATCGCGAAGCGCTTCAAGAGTGACGACGGACGGACGGTCGTGAAAAACTCCTTTTCAAAGTCCGCAAAAGATTGGCCGCCGCTCAGCTGTCTCGCAAATTCCTCCACGCCGGCGGAACGCGTCGGCCCGGGCAACACCGCGTTCACCGTGACCGCGGTGCCGGCACACGATTCGGCCAGGCCGCGCGAAACGGCCAGCTGCGCGGTCTTCGTCATGCCGTAATGGATCATCTCGGTGGGGGTATGGATCGCGCTCTCGCTGCTGATGAACACGATGCGCCCCCAGTTCCGCTCCTTCATGCCGGGCAGATACGCACGGCTCAAGCGCACGCCGCTGAGCACGTTGACCTCGAAGAACCGCCGCCACTGCTCGTCGGTAATATCCCCAAACGACTGGGGCTCGAAGATGCCGAGGTTGTTCACGAGAATGTCCACGATCGGGAATCGCTGGAGCAGCGTCTCGGTCGCCGCCGCGGTGGAGAGGTCGCCCGCGAAGCGTTCGATCCTGGCATCCGGCACCGTCTGATCAATCTGCTCCTTCGCCTCAGCGACCGCCTTCTCCGAACGACCGTTCACGATGACTCGTGCGCCTTCGCGAGCCAGCCCGGTGGCGATGGCAAATCCAATACCTTTGGTGGAGCCGGAGACGAGCGCGGTCTTGTCGGTGAGTTGTAGGTTCATATCGGTCGGATCGTTTCGCTCTCGCGCAGGATGAGCGGGCTCTGCATGCGGCTCTCCTCATTTCGGGATCAGGTCGAACGGAGTTCCCTTTCTGAGGCGAGCGCGGCGTGCGGCGACGCGGATCACGTGAGAATTCCGCAAGATCACGCAACCCGTGACGGTTGAGACGAACGGCCGCGGCGTCAGACGCTCGAGGGTTCGGCGAAGAGCCGGTTACTTGTAGTCCAGCCCCGCCGCCGCGAACTTCGGGCGGAACTCCGGCCGCGTGAGGTACGCGAGGAACGCGCGCCCGGCGTCCGGCGTGGGGCTCGACGCGAGCATCGAGCCCGCGTAGACGGTGACCTTGTTCAACTCTGCCGGCAGCGGCCCGACCAGGACCACGCCCTTCACGGGCAGGATCTCGCTGATCTGGTGCACGCACAGCTCGGCCTGGCCGTTGAGCAGCGCCTCCGCGGCGTAGCCGCCCTTCCACAGCACGGTCTTCGGCTTCACGGCCTCGGCGATCCCGAGCCGCTCGAGCACCGCGGCGAAGTGGATGCCGCTGGTGGCGCCGATGGCCGGATCGTTGTAGACGATCGAGCGCGCCTCGAGCAGCGCGCGCTTGAAGGCGTCCACCGTGGAGATGTCGGGCTGCGGGGCACCCTGCCGGACGGCGACACCGATCGCCGTCTTCGCGAGGTCGGCTCGCGTGCCGGCGACCGTGTGATTCGACTTCGTCAGCGCGTCCATCACCGCGTCGGGCGCGATGAGGACGTCGGCCTTCTCGCCGCCCTCGACCTTGCGCTTCAGGCCGCCGCCCGTGTCGGAGGTGATCGCGACCGTGTGCCCGGTCTCCTTCTGGAATCCCTCGCTCAGCTCGGCCACCATGGCCTTCATGGCGCCCGCGCTGAGCACGCGAACCTCGGCGCCGGCGGCGGCGGCCACGCCGAACACGCACGAGGCCAGCAGCGCGACGGCGAACGCGAGCGCGCTCACGCCGGATACATCGAGAAGTCGGTCGCCTTCTCGGTGATGAACTCGAGCAGGGCCGGGGTGCCCTCGCGCGTCTTGGCGATGGCGCGCTTGATGGCGGGCACGATGTCGTCGGGCGCGGTCACGCGCTCGCCCCAACCGCCGAACGCCTTGGCCATGTCGGCGTAGTTGCCGCTGATGTCGGTCGAGCGATACTTCTCGGTCGCCGTGGCCATGACCTTCAGCTCGATGGCCATCGAGAAGTTGTTGAGCAGCACGGAGAGGATCGGGATCCGCTCGCGCACCGCCGTCTCGAAGTCCATGCCCGTGAAGCCGATGGCCGCGTCGCCCCAGACGTTGACGCAGAGCTTGTCGGGCTGGGCCAGCTTGGCGCCCATGGCCAGGCCGAGGCCGTAGCCGAGCTGCGTCGTCTTGCCCCAGCCGATGTAGGTGAGGGGCGCGATCGGCTCCCAGAACGGCGAGATCTGATCGCGCGGGCTGCCGGCGTCGTGGGTGATGATCGTGTTGGCCACGTCCACCGTGTGCAGCAGGTCGTGGATCACGCGGTACGGCGAGAGCGGCGTGCTCTTCGCGGTGAGCCGCGGCATCCACTGCGCCAGCCATTCCGCCTTGAGCCGGCTGATCTCCGCGGTGACGGCGGCGGTGCGGCCGCGCGGCTTGCCCTTCAGCCGATCGCGCAC
>QHSB01000694.1 GCA_003220335.1 Candidatus Rokuibacteriota bacterium | reverse complement strand
GTGCGGAGCCGCGAGCTCTCTGCTCATGCTCGTCGTCGCCCGGGCCTTCCAGGGACTGGGCGGCGCGTTGATCTTCGCTCCCGGCCTGGCCATCATCGCCGACGCCTTCCCGCGCGCCGAACGCGGACGCGCGCTCGGAGTGAACGCCGTGGTGTTCGCGGTCGGCACGAGCCTGGGCCCCACGCTGGGGGGGCTCATTACCGAGCACCTCACCTGGCGCTGGATCTTCTATATCAACCTGCCCCTTGGCGCCGCGGGCTTCGTCGCCTCCAGTCGCCTGCTCGTTCGATCCGAAGCCCGAACGCGCCAACCGCTTGATCTGCTGGGAAGCGTCCTCATCGCGGTGGGACTCTCGCTCCTCACCGTCACGCTCTCGTTCGGTCAGGAATGGGGCTGGGCGTCCGGGCGCCTGTTGACCTGCCTGGCCATCGCCATCGTGGCGCTCGTCGCGGTCGTCCCCGTCGAGCAGCGCGCGCGCCGCGCGATCGTCGATCTCGCGCTGCTCCGCCAGCCCGTGCTCGCGTCCTCGCTCGGCAGCATGATGCTGGCGATGCTGGCCCTGTTCGCCGTCAGTTTCGTGCTGCCCTTCTACTTCGAGGAGCTCCGCGGGTTTTCGGTCGCGAGAGCCGGATTTCTGCTGACGCCCTTGCCGCTGACCATTGCCGTCGTCGCGCCGTTCAGCGGCGCGCTCGCCGATCGCTTCGGCTCACGCTGGTTGGCGGCGGGAGGGCTCGCCGTCGCGAGCGTGGGTCTGCTGCTGCTGACGCGGCTCGACGCGCACAGCACGATCGAGCAGATCGTCGGCTGCCTGGTGCTCATCGGGCTCGGGCAGGGAATGTTCCAGTCGCCGAACACGCGCGCCTTGATGAATGCCGCGCCGGCCGGAGAGCAGGGCGAAGTATCCGGTCTGCTCGCCACCGCACGCGTCGTGGGTCAGAGCCTCAGCGTGGCGCTCGCCGCCGCCATCTTCACCGGTCTTGGTGGCGCATCGGCGGGGTTGACGCTCGCGGCGGCGCGCGACGCCGTCGTCTCGTCCACGCACGTCGTCGCGCTGCAGCACACCTTCCTCGCTGCGTTCAGAGTCGCCCTGCTGGCCTGTGCCGGGCTCGGGGCGATCGGGATCCTGGCCGCGCTCGTCCGCGGCCAGGATCGTAACTCCTGCCGCACCCCTCGCGTCTCAATTGGTGAGATGGGAGATGACAAGTGATGGTCGGCGAACCCGGCAAGCGAATGGTGGACCGCTGATGTCGAGGATCGCGTTTCTCGGGCTGGGGCAGATGGGGACGCCGATGGCGATGCGGCTGCTCGAGGCCGGCCATGACGTTCGTGTGTGGAACCGGGACCGCGATCGCACCGTGGCACTGTCCCAGCGAGGAGCGAGCGTCGCGGTGTCCCCGTCCGACGCCGCAGCCGACGTGGAGGTCGCCATCACCATGCTCGCGACACCAGTCGCGGTGCACGAGGTCCTGTTCGGTCCGAGTGGGCTCGCCGAGACGCTCGGTCGAGGACAGATTCTCATCGAGATGTCGACGATCGGTCCGAAGGCCTTCCGCTCGGTGGCGGCCCGGCTGCCCGACGGCGTCGGCGCCGTCGACGCGCCCGTGCGAGGCAGTGTCCCGGCGGCGACGTCGGGCCGCCTCGACATCTTCGTCGGAGCCACGAACGATGACTTCGAGCGGGTGCGGCCCATCCTCGAGTCACTGGGGGATGTGCGGCACATCGGTGCGCCTGGATCGGGAGCGTCGATGAAGCTCGTGGTCAACGCGACGCTGGGCGCCGCGATCGTCGCCTTCGGCGAGGCGCTCGCGCTGGCGACGTCACTCCGTCTCGACCGCACCGCCGTGCTCGACGTGCTGGCCGACTCCCCGATCGGACCCTCCGTTCGCGCCAAGCGCGCCAACGTGGAGGCGCGCCGCTATCCGCCGAGCTTCAAGCTCCGGCACGCGACCAAGGACATGCGGCTGGTCATCGAGGCCGCCGAGGCTGCGGGTCTCGACCTGAAGGAGGCGCGCGCCGCCTGCGCCTGGCTCGACGAAGCGGTTCGGCACGGCGCGGCCGACCTCGACTACTCCGCGGTGGTGGCCACGATCCTCTCGACCGCTGAGCCTACCGCGAGCCGAGCATGATGGGAGGCCGACGGTTCGGGACACTCGCAAAGGTGTCGTGGAGGTCGTCATGATCGACTGGCTCGTCGCGACGAATGGTGGCGTTGTTCCACTCATCCTCAGGCTGACCCTTGCCGTTGTCATGTTCCCACACGGCGCGCAGAAGACGCTCGGATGGTTCGGCGGGTACGGTTTCAGGGGCACCATGGCGTCCTTCGCGAAGTCCGGCTTCCCGCCGGCTCTTGCATTCCTTGCCGTGATTGCCGAATTTCTCGGCCCGCTCGGGCTGGCGATCGGTCTG